>CAYYAN010000045.1:0-6881 GCA_964469825.1 uncultured Chthoniobacter sp.
TGAGAAAAAACTCACTAAATTTGCTCCGATAACTTCCAATACTCAAAACAAGAAAGCTAGCAGCTCTTCTAAAACTTCTACTCGTACTCCTACTCCTTTAAGGCCTAGGAGTACACCACCCGTTCCCTACCTCCCTGATGACTATCTTCCTGACCCTGCTTTAGAAAAAGCCATGAATGATGCTGGTAGATTTATTTACAAAAAATTAGAAGAAGCTGCTTCTACTGTTTCAGACTTAATAAGACGTCCTGAAGATTTTTTTATGCCTGATCAGAAGCCAAAATCAAATACTTCGTCAAAACCGCCTGGGATAAAATCATCCTCAGCAGAAAAGAAATAGTTATATTTTGTGCTTCTCTAATTTATACCATTCACGTGCGAGTTTGAGGTTTTTTACGCAGAAGTTTTTGTTTCTAGCAAGGCGGAGGATCGTAGCGCTATGCAAGCATAACGCAAGATCCGACAACGATGTTAGAAGCAAAAAGAGCAAGTAACAAAACTTTAAAATCAAACGCGAATGGTATATACTCCAGATTAGTTTTCACTCCGGCCCATTCACTTTGGATGATGCTGTAATAGTTATATTTTGTGCTTCTCCAATTTATACTCCAGATTAGTTTTCACTCCGGCCCATTCACTTTGGATGATGCTGTATTGATAAAAATCGCAGATGACGCCATTCGGCATGATTTTTAAATTGCGTAAGATCCCATCAAGCTTCGCCCCAAGACGCTCAATCGCCCTGCGACTTTCAATATTAAATTGATTTGCCGTCAACGTTACAGCAATGCAATCAAGCTTTTCAAAAGCGTGCGTCAAGAGCATCAACTTACATTCCGTATTGATCGCTGTGCGCTGCGAATTTTTTCGATACCAAGTCCAACCGATATCACAGCGGCGATTCATAAGATCAATCCTCCAATAAGTTGTCATGCCAATTGGTTGTTGCGTGGCAGTATCAATCACAGTGAAAGGAAGCAAGACTCCTTGGCGATGCCAATCAATTCGTTTCTCAATTTCAGCAGCCATTTTTTCTGGTGCCGGTACAGAAGCATACCAAATATTCCACAGCTCTCCATCTGTCGCTGCTTCAATCAACGCAGAGCAATGATCCAGACTAAGCGGAACTAAAGTCGCATATTTTCCAGTGAGTGTTACGGGGCTGAGTAAGTTCATTGTAATTTAGCATGGATTTATTTCTTGCCAACTAACACTAGCTAAAAATTCAATGGTTTTCATCAGTTTTTAAAATGTTTTCTGATAAACAAGAATTAAAAATTCAGGAGAACTTGTATTACTCTTTGTTTGATACTGAGTCAAATATTTTTCCGAAAAAGGAGGAGTATCACAAAAAACTCTTGTAAAGCCTAAGGATGTTATTTGACGATCGTACTCTTCAAGAGAACGTATAAACACAGCTAGTTGAATATTTCCAAAATCTAAAAATCCACTTGTTCCCTGCTGTATGGTTTTAAAATCATGAAAAGGTTTCCCTGCGCCATGATTTTTGGTGACATACTCTGGATTAAAGACAGCAAATGCTAAAATTCCTCCTGGCTTAAGAGCATCATTTAAATGAACAAATAATTGTCTCATCTCTTGAACAAAAGGAATCACCATAATAGAGGTAATCAGATCAAAAGGAAAATAAGGCAGGTGATGAAGTTTTTCTGAATTGCATTGATAAAATTCCATGTTTGGAAATTTTTTCTTAGCAGCAACAATCATTGCAGCAGAAGAATCGCAACCCACAACGGAATACCCTTTAGAAAATAATTTCTTACAAAAGTCACCACCACCACATCCATAGTCTAAAGCGGAAAGATGAGCCCCATTTTTTTGAATGAGCTGAATTCCTTTTAAAAGACTGGGCCATGCTATCAAGACGTTGTCAGCTACATCAGGATCAATTTGGGAGAGCTCGTCGCAAACAAAATAATGACTCAAGTTATCCCATGGCGTTGTATTCATATCTCTTCTCAGACATAGGTGGACATAGGGTCAGCCTACCAGAGCGCCTTCAATTTCACACTTAATTTTCTTACTGTTCTCAACATACAAGACTTCGACTTTCTTATTTTGGAAACAGTCATCGATTTTTTATAACTTGCGTATATGTTTTTCACGAATTGATAGTTATCTTAGAAAGCTGATTTTTCCTAGCTTTTCAGCCGCTATCCTTCTAATAGCGGAAAACATTTTTTGATAAAATTTGAAATTTGAAGCCTGACCCCATTTCAGAGGCTCACCGCAAAAATTAAGGCCGTTGCTATAAATTGTATATGAGCGCCTAATTTCACTTCTCTGAAATTCATGATCACGCTGCTAAAAATAATAACAAATGCAACGATGATCTGTGTGTAAGCCCCAGTGCCTAAAAAATTCTTAACATACTCGCCAACAATTAATGCAGCAGCAGGCATGCCGAAGCTAATAGTTCCTAAAAGGATAATTGGAATTGTTGCGCCTATATGTTTACCAAGCCCTAAAGAAACAAATCCTTCTATACCGCTTTCATTAGGAATTTCTTTTACCATATCGGTAAAAATATAAATCAGCGGAATGCACAATAGCGTTGTAATAATCCAAACCCACAAAGTACAGGCTCCAGCCATGGCAAACGTCAGTGACGGCAGAAAAAGAATTCCAGAGCCAACGATAGAGCCAAAGGCCAGGACAATACCATCTTTGAGAGTGAGATGACGCTTTAAAATGAAGTGCTTTAAAACCCAGAGAACTTTATCTCACAACAGAATGTTTTATATTTTTCTGTGAGCGTGGATGTAAGTAAGTTCATTTTTAAAAAAGCGTTATTAATATCGATAAGCTATATGCAATCCTTTTCCAACAGGAACAATGATAGTTTTAAATTCTGGAAGTTTTTCAAATTCCATTAAATAAGCAGCCACTTCTGCAGGATGAGAAAGGACATTGTCTGTCAGTAAAAGCACATTCTGTTCTAATTTTGGAAGAAGCAAATGCAGTTGTTCTGGTGCACTTAGGCGGTCAGCATCAAAAAAGACGCAATCAAATGTCCCTTCTAATGTGGCAACAACTGTTGTTGCGTCTCCTTGTAAAATTTTTATTTTCTCTGAGACTCCAGCTCTTAAAAAGTTTTGTTGCGCTTTCTGAACTTTTTCTAATTCTCGTTCAATTGTAACAAGCAGCTGACTTTCTTTGACCTGAAGAAGGGCTTGCGCAAACCATAATGAGCTGTAGCCATGAGAAGTTCCAATTTCTAAAATACGTTTTCGTTGAAAACCAAGGATTAAAAAATAAATCAGTTCTGCTGTTGGACGTTCCAAGTTCAGTAACTTCAATTTTTTGTCACCATTTTTAGCATCTTCAATTGCACCCTCTTCTTCAAGCTGATGAAGTAATATTTCTGTTACAAGATTTAATTTCATAGAGCTAGATGATTTTTTTGATTTAACATTTAAAAGCATAATCAACAGCAACGCTTGCTTGCAAGCCGATGGCATCAATAGATCAATAGCTTGTTTTACATTTCGTTCTTTATAATGCAGAGCATCCTCTTGCACTTTTTATCTTTCTTGAAGTCCATAAAAGCAGCTGGCTTTCCAAGGTAACAAGCCCAATAGCGATCGCCGTAAGACCAATGCCAGTATTCGGTGGCGAGATTGACAAAGCCGACTTGTTGAAGAATGTGACTCATGATGGATCGATATTGTTTAGCCTCAGCTGAAATCCTCTTAGAATCTGGAAGAGAGAGCGATCCATCGTGATCGAGCAGCCAATCTTTCGGATGAATTCCCATATCGACAGCATTTCCTTTTTCATCAATCAAATAAACATCAATCGCTCCACCTGTCGCATGAGAGGGAATATTTTGAGAGCCATCGAGATTGACCGTTGGCGCCACCATTTGATGTGTTTCTAAAAATTGTTGTTCATAGGACCAATCAGGATGATGTTGTTGAATCACCGCTAATCGATCTTCAAAGAGACGCTGCTGCAACTTAAGACTTCGATACCCTTCATACAAACAAAAGTGTAAGCCTGATGGCAAGAGGCTCTGCGCTTGAAGTAATTTTTCATAAACTGTTTTACGCAGAAAATAATAATCATGATTGTTTGGAACTTCTGGTGAAGGGCCAATAGCAATCCTCCCTTCCTCTCGCACGTCGATGAGAGGATCACCATTTTCTCGGATAGGAATTGTTGCAATGCGTAGATCAGTGGGAAGGAGCATCATTAAAAAACCTAAGCAAAATTAATATTTGCGTTTAATCCTTCAGATCCAGCTTTTCTCAACAATTCTAGTAAATGTCCTGCCTCTGCAAGTGGAGTACGTCTTCTAATGAGAATGATCAATCCAGCATGATTGTGGAATTCTGCAAGATAAAGAAAATCGTTTCTATTACATGTGATCATGATAGCATGATGATCAACGGCATATCGAAAAACATCTTCATCACTGGCATCAACTCTCATTACTTCTTTAACAAGCGATACTTGATGACCATGTCGTTCTAACAGCCCTTGTAAATGGTTAGGAACATCGTGATCGAAAAAGAATTTCATACCACTGCATGATCCAGGTGAAGCTGCTCCATCGCTAACTCCTCAATTTCTGTTTTATGATCTTCGTAATAAGCGAGACATTCATAAACTTGCGAGCGACTCAAATCTGGAAATTTTTTTAAGATATCTTCAAAGTCACAACCAAGAAGAAAATAGGCAATAACATCATGAACTCCAATACGCGTCCCCTCAACGCGCATACGACCTCCACGCACACCTGGAGTAGAAGTAAGGTAACGATAAAATAAATGGTTCATGGGTTCATCCTACTTAAATTTTATCCATAAATAAAATCATTTTTGAACTTCTTCTCATGCTGCAATAACCATTCCTTCCTTGCAAGTCCACCACCATAGCCACCAAGAGCACCATTGCTGTTGATGATCCGATGACATGGGATCACAATGGCAAGCTGATTCGCTCCATTAGCATTGGCCACAGCACGTGTTGCTTCTGGAATACCCATGGCAGCAGCTTGAGCAGCATAGATTCTCGTCGCGCCATAACGGATCTTAATGAGTTCTTTCCAAACACGTTTTTGAAAATCGGATCCGAGAAGAAAAAGTGGTGTCTCAAATTTTTTAAGTTTTCCTTCAAAATATTTTTTCAATTCTCTTTCGATGGAGCGAAGCGGTTCTGTCACCCCAGGAACAATCGCTATTTTCATTCTTTTTCGTAGACGTTCAATTTCCTTTTCCAATCCACGACGTTCTACAAACTCTAAAAGAAAAAGTTTTTCTTCATCAGCAATCGCCAGCATGGGACCTAACGGAGAATCAAGCCAAGTTGCTTTGAGCAAGAGATGATGTTCTCCCCGACGCGCAGGAGCAGCACCCATGATTTTTGAAAAAGCATCGCGAAAGCCGCTTCCTGACTCATAGCCAGCTGCAAGTTGCGCTTGAATAATCGGATCTCCTTTTCGAATTTCCTTCATGGCAATTCCCATCCGGCGCGCCCGCGCATAAGCCACAAAAGTCATTCCGAATCGTTTTTGAAATTGTCGCCGCACTGTTGAAGGATCAAACCCAATCGCAACAACGTGATGATCTTTCCAACGTTGTTCAGGATTCGATTCGACAGCTGCCACTAACTTTTGAATCAAATCAGAAACATGATCGGGATGAGAGAGCGGCCGGCATCGTTGGCACGGTCGAAATGAGGCTAACAGCGCTTCTTGAGCCGTTTTAAAAAATTCACAATTTTCAAACTTAGGCTTACGCGCAGGACAGGTCGGTCGGCAAAAAACACCAGTGGTTTTAACACCAACATAAAAAGTCCCATCGTAGTCTTTGTCTTTTGCAAGCAGCGCTTGATAATATTTTTGTTGGAGTTGTTCAGAAAGCATTGGTTTAAAAAGTTAATGTGAGTGAAGTGTCACAAAAACTATACTTTTTTAAAAATGCTGACGCCGATTTTCAGGCGTTGATTTTTTGTCGCAACCAATCAAACGTTTGCTTCACAATATTTCTTCCACAGAATGAAAATCGCCATCACTCCAAATCCCACCAAAAGAAAACTTGGAAAAATAGCGAGATGTGTTTTTTCTAAAGCATAGGTCAGAACCATCGGCGTCAGCCCTCCAACCACCGCTCCACCAAGATTGTAGCTTAACGAGACTCCAGAATGACGGACAGAGACATCAAATTGGTTAACCAGATAAGCTGCGATTGGGCCGTCAAAGGCTCCTGCTAAGATCGCGAGAATTCCTAATGCCACTGCTGTTTTCCAAAAATGATCCGCACTAATAAAAATAAAAAGAGGGACTGCAACAATCACCATCAACAAGGCTGCAACAAACAGCAGTAATCTCAATCCGACTCGATCAGCAAGCCATCCAAAAAAAATTGCCATTCCTGCTTCTACCAAGGCTAGAAAGGTACTGATCGTCAAAGCTTGTTCAGGAGCCATTCCGAGCTGTTTAAGATAAGTGGCGCTATAGACCAAAACAGTATATAGAGAGAGCAATTCCAAGAAAAAACTCTTTTCGATAGCGTTGCCATAACACAATAGAAGGCTGTTCATGAAGCGAATGATTTTTTTGTGCCTTAAGAAATGCCAATGACTCTGGTTGATTTCTGCGAAGATAAAATCCAAGCAATCCAATGACCAAACCACAAAAAATAAAAATCCATCGCCAATAGTGCTCTGCATGAAAATGGCTCAACTGCATCGCAAGAAAAGAAGCGCCAAAGATACCAAAGCTTCCAGCGGCTGTTGAAATGCCGGAGAAGAGCCCATGATGTTTGGGAACTGTTTCCAAAATATAGACACTGCTCCCCGTATATTCAGAACTCACGGCTAGGCCTTGCAAGAGGCGACAGCAGATCAATGCTAAG
>CAYYAN010000045.1:6891-9706 GCA_964469825.1 uncultured Chthoniobacter sp.
AAATTCCCCAACGACTGAACGAGGGAATTGCTCCAATCCCCATCGTAGCCAAGGCCATCAAAAGGATATTCATCGCAAGAATATTACGACGTCCATAACGATCTCCCAAATAGCCAAAGAGCAAAGCTCCAAAAGGTCGCGCTAAAAAAGCAATCCCAAAGACCCCAAAGCTCATGATCAAGCCTGTGGTGGGATTTTCTTTTGGAAAAAAGTCTTGTGCTATCAAACCCGCAAAAAAGGCGTAGAGCGTGGCATCGAGGTACTCAAGAAAAGTTCCCAGCGTGTTCGTGAGAATGAAGCTTTTAAAATTTTTCATTTAAAAATTAATGACGATTAAACTTTCTCCGTTCATCGGTAGATGAAGGATGACAAACCGATGGGAGGAGAAGCTTTGCCATTCATCAAATGAGCCGCAGATTTATCAATCATTTTGAGAGAGCGCTCAGAAAGGCTTAAAGATTTGACTCGATACAAGACATGCTGAGCAAGCCGATGATCACTTGGCAGCTTCGGGTGTAAAAAATCTCCAGCAAGATCTCGTTTCATTCCGATTTTTTCCATGACTCGTTGAGAGCGATAATTACTAGCAGCAGTATAAGAAACTATTTCTGAAATTTTTAATGTCTTAAACCCGTAATCTAAGACGGCCGTAGCCCCTTCAGTGGCATATCCTCTTCCCCAATATTGAAATCCAAGACGCCATGCAATTTCAAGGGCAGGAGCAAAAGGTAAAGGAGGCAAACATTCTTGAAGGCCAATAAATCCGATCATATTACCTGTTGATTTTTCTTCTACAGCCCAAAGCGTATACTTTTTTTCTACAAGGGTTTGATTTTTATCTACAATGAACTTTCTTACTGCTTCCATTGATAATGGACCTATTAAAAACTCTAGAACTTTTGTGTCCTGATTCATTTGATAAAACGGCTCCATATCATCGTCTCGCCACTCTCTTAAACATAAGCGCTCTGTTTCAATAGTAGTCATATCAAGTAATCAGTCATTGGCACAAACATGGCGCAAAAAGTGGCGCAAACATGGCGCAAACTTATTTATTGTTTAAACGGTAGTTAATGTGATGCGTGGAACCTCCAACGATAAGAACTTTTTTATCAACTAAAACCTTTAGGTCTCTTTGTAAAGTTCTTCGAGGAACGTCTGGCAGTAACAGCTCGTACTCTTGAATAGTGAGGCTGCCATTTCTAAGAATAGAATCAATAGCCACTGCCTGCCGATTAGAAAGATGATATTTGTTTCTTAAGACATCTTTCTTGATGGCTCTGGTGCCTTGCTCCATCAGCTCCTGCAATTGTGTCGCCAATCCCTCAGTAAAATAATTTAACCATTGTGTCATATCCATTTGGTTTTCACGGACACTTTGGATGGCCTTATAATAATCTGTTCTGTTTCGATCGTAATATTCACTCAAACTAAATAGACGTTTAAAATCATAACCGCTACGATAGAGACAAAGCGTCGAAAGGAGCCTAGCAGATCGGCCGTTCCCATCTAAAAATGGATGAATATGCACCAATTGAAATTGGGCAATACCAGCTACTAAAATAGGACTGATTTTTTGTTCCTGATTTATCCATGCGAGTAATTCGGACATCATGATTGGAACTTCAAAAGCTGCAGGTGGCGTATAGATAATTTCTTTTGTTTTTGAATTAACAACATAATTTTGCAGTTTTCGGTATTCGCCAGGCGCTGCTGAATTTCCCCTAACATCTTGTACTAATGCTCTGTGAATCTCTCGAACAAGAACTTCAGTAATAGCCGAGCCGTCGTCCAAATAAGTAGCGACTAGTTCAAAAGCCTTTCGGTAATTAAGCAGCTCCTTAACATCATCAGGATCAGGTGAACTTAGCTTTTTTCCCGAGAGCAAGAGTTCAGATTCCTCGAAGGTTAGTTGAGCACCTTCAATGTGCGTTGTAGAATAAGCTTCTAAAACAAAGGCCTTACTTTGCATTTCTTTAATCCAGTCTGCTGATAAAGTTGCAGCTGCTAAAAAACCACGAGCGCGCTCAATCTTTGCGAGCGCTTGAGTTATGCTATTAGTAATTATAAATTTAGCTTCGAACTTCATAAAACATAACTCTAGGAAGAATTAGTCATACCTCAAAAATTAATGAATCAAAAGCAAAAACAAAACTTTATGAAAATCCACTTTTTCTTATCTCGTTATTTTTATTCTTTGCTCGGAGCCATACTCTTTCTCATCCCTTTTTCCTTTCATTCACAGGCAGCTCATCCAACAAGCGACTTCGAAAAAAAGATCGCCACCTTAGAATCCTCTGCCAATGGGCGTCTTGGGGTTTGTGCTGTTGAGACAGCAAGCAACAAGTCGCTTTGCTATCGTGCTAACGAATGCTTTCCACTCTGCAGTACATTTAAAGTTATAGATGTCGCTGCCATTCTCAAAAAAAGCATGACTGATCCGGGGCTCCTTAAAAAAAGAATCATGTACACCAAATCGGACCTTGTGACCACATGGAATCCGATCACAGAACAATATGTTGGTGAAGGAATGACCATCGAAGAGCTTTGCGCTGCAGCGATGTCGTATAGTGATAATTCAGCAGCTAATTTTTTAGCCAATCAACTTGGTGGACCAAGCGCTGTGACGGCTTTTGCACGATCGATTGGCGATGCTGCGTTTCGGTTAGATCATTTGGAACCAGATGTTAACTCAGCTATTCCGGCAGATCCCAATGACACAACCACCCCTCAAGCAATGACAATAAGTCTAAGAAAAATTATGCTTGGCGATTTATTGTCTCTCAATTTACGAAAACAACTACAAACGTGGTTC
>CAYYAN010000046.1:0-9666 GCA_964469825.1 uncultured Chthoniobacter sp.
CAACTTTAAGTTGCCACTCATTTACTGAGCAGCTGCTCGCTGTTTTTTTCGCAGACCGGTGAAAGAACAATTCCGAATCAGTGACTAGGTCACCGTCGGGATTGAAGAGAATACAGGAAATGAAATAGGAGTCAATGAATTCTTTTAATTTTTTTTAAAAATTTTTGTTTTTTTTATTTTAGATGCAAAAAATAAATCTCAATGCCGTTCATCAAAGCAAGGCACAACCAGCCCCCAAAGGCCACCACAAGCACTCTCCAGCCTTGCTGCAACAAATACTTGAATTGAACTTGTAAACCAACTCCTGCCATGGCCATCGCCATTAAAAAAGTAACAATCGACAAAATAATTTGATCGCTTTTGGCAATAAAAGACATATTTCCATAACGCTCTGCAAGTGTATGCAGGATTCCTACAATTAAAAAACCAAAGACAAACCAAATAGAATTTAACAAAGCACGAATTCCTTGTTGCCGCGAAGCTTCTACACGCAATCCTCGCCTCATGAGAAAAAGCCCGAGTACCAACATTGTAGGAGCAAGAAATAAAACACGGAGAAATTTGGTAGCAACTCCAGGTTCTATTGAGTCAGGCAAGATTGAAACGGCAGCTATGACTTGAGCAACCTCATGGAGACTAGCTCCCGCAAAGACACCAAATGAAATTGGTGCTATATGAAAAAATCGTATTACTGCTGTCATGCTGAGCAGACCAAGAGTTCCTATTAAACTCCCCAACGGAATAGCAAGAGCAACTTCTTCTTTGCTGGCACGCAGAGTTGGCGCTACAGAAGCAACAGCAGAGGCACCACAAATAGAAGTATCAATAGCCAAAAGCAAAGAAAGGGTTTTAGAAAGCCCCGCCACTCGTCCTAACCATGTAATAAAGAAAAGTCCTCCCATCACCATGCTCACAGCAACAATCATCATGCGCGGCCCAACATGCGCCAACAAATCAAAATTACATTTAATGCCAATAAGCACCGTTCCAAAAATGAATTCCTGTTTCCTGCGGCTCAGGAATGTGCAACAAAACCCGCGCTGCAATTCCTAACAATAAAGCGAGCGCCAAAGCTCCAATCTGATGGACAACAGGGAGCTGGTTTAAATTTATAGCAAGCATCGCAATTAAACCAGTTAAAGCAACACCTGATCGAAAATGAGGACAATGAAATTTCATGCTTGATGGTCGTCAAATTTCTATAACTTGAATAATATTGTTTTGTTATTTTCCATAAGTTAAAGTTATGGTTTTTATGGACTATCGTCTTCAAGTTTTTTGTGAAGTCGCTACGCAACAAAGCATCAGCAATGCAGCCAAAAGGCTTTGCATTTCTCAACCTGCAGTCACTCAACACATCAAACTTCTTGAAGAAACTTTCAAGACTCCATTTTTTATTCGCTCCCGTCATGGCATGACACTCACAGAAGCAGGTGTCATCTTGTTAGGACACGCACGTCAAGTTGCAGCACTAGAAGAAAAAGTTACTGAAAAACTACATCAACCACACCAACCTTTTTATGGCCGCTTACGACTTGGTACGAGCAATACGATTACTCAGTATTACCTCCCAAAAATTCTTGCTCACTTTAAAAAGCAACATCCTAATGTGACCATCGAAATTTTAGGAGGAAACAGTACTTCAACGATCGGCTCACTTTTGGATCACCGTATTGATATTGGTCTCATCGAAGGCCCCTGTCGCCGTCGAGATCTCCGCGTACGCCCTTTTTTTGAAGATGAAATCGTCGCCATTGCTTCCCCAAAAAACCTATTGTCCAAAAAGCGCAGCGTCTCCCTTAAAGAATTAAGAGACGCTCCTTTTATTTTTAGAGAGCAAGGATCAGGAACACGTCAGTACGTTGAGGAACATCTACAACAAATTAAAATTCCTATTAAACAACTTCATATCATACAAGAGCTCCCAAGCACCGAAGCGATTAAACGTGTTGTCGCTTTAAATATGGGCCTGGGATTTGTCTCTCGACTAAGCCTCTCTCAAGAAATCACGAATGGCACACTAAGCGTTCTTAATATTCCTAGGTTGAAAATTCATCGTCATTTTTCAACAATCTTATCTCTAGGGCCAGACCCTATTGGTCTGCGTCAGATTTTTTTAAAACAGCTGGAACATCACTCTAAAACTTCTAAACTCCTTTTATGATCTTACCTTCTTCAACTCTTCTCCTCGGTCACTCACCCGATCCTGACGATGCCTTTATGTTTTACGCGATGGCAGCTGGAAAAGTTCCGATGCACGGTTATCATTTTGAACATATCTTGCAAGATATTCAGACGCTCAATGAGCGCGCTATGCGTCAGGAGCTGCATCTCTCAGCAGTTTCGATTCATGCCTACGCCCATCTCCTTGACCATTATGCGCTGCTTCCGTGCGGCGCGAGTATGGGAGATGGTTATGGCCCAATGTTCGTTTCAAAAAAAGACAGGCTCAATCTGCCTGCGGAAGATGCTTCGTTAGAAGAAAAGAAAGTATGGCTGCGCTCACAGCGTATTGCTGTACCAGGTCTCATGACGAGCGCTTATTTGGCAGCGCAACTTTGTTTAGAAAATTTTAACCACATTGTCATTCCTTTTGATCAAATTTTTGACGCGCTTCGAGAAGAGAAGGCTGATGTTGGATTAATCATTCACGAAGGACAACTCACTTATGCGAATGAAGGTTTTACGAAAATCCTCGATCTTGGAGCTTGGTGGAAAGAAGAAACAGGATTGCCACTACCACTTGGTGGCAACGTGATTCGAAAAGATTTTTCTCTCGAGCAACGACGCGAAATCAACGAAATCATGCAAGCCAGCATTCGCTACGGTCTCGAACACCGAGCTGCTGCCGTTGATCACAGCATGGCTCATGCACGAGGAATGGAAGTGCCTCTTGCAGATCAATTCATTGGCATGTATGTCAACGATTACACTCTCGACTACGGCCCAACAGGACGAGCTGCTATTTTAGAATTTTTGGGGCGCGCTGCAGAACGAGGTTTGGTGCCGACGATTAAGCAATTAGAGTTTGTGGAATAACCTTATTCCAAGCCTCATTCCTTCGGTAGCTGCTTTTCCACCATCTCGCACATCACGTGTAGCAAAAACTTTTGCGCCTCTTGAATGCGTGCAGTTGCCTTACCTGGAATGATCATCTCGATATCAGCAATTCCTTTGGTGAATCCCCCACTTTTTCCAAGAAAAGCAATCGTATGAATGCCGCGCGCCTTGGCTTCTTTCAAGGCCGCCAAGACATTCTTCGAATTTCCACTTGTTGTAATGCCAATGAGAACATCCCCTTGTTTTCCAAAAGCTGCAACCTGACGTTGGAAGACGTGATCAAAATGGTAATCATTACCGATCGCTGTCATCAGCCCTCCATCAATCGTAAAAGCCATTGCAGGGTAAGGACGACGTTCATCACAAAAGCGACATGTAAATTCCGTTGCAATGTGCGCACTATCACTGGCGCTCCCTCCATTACCACAAAGCATTAATTTATTTCCAGAGAGTAATGTTTCAACAATCATCTCCACAGCCTTTTCCAAGGACGATTGGAAGTCTGTCAGACTTTTAAAAACTTCGATGGCATCATTTAATGAAGATTGAAAATGGGAATTGCTCATGCACATTATCTTGGCGATGTAGTTTTTCTCGTCAAGTCATGTCTTTCTAATTTCTTATTTTCATTCTTTCGTGTTCTTTTATAGTTATTCTTTTTTATTTTATGAGTACCAAAACAGCTATTTCCCCAACCCGTCACGAAGATTTTCCCGAATGGTATCAACAACTTGTCCGCGTCGCTGAAATGGCTGAAAACTCTGAAGTCCGCGGCTGCATGGTAATCAAACCCTGGGGCTACGGTCTTTGGGAGCGAATGCAAAGCATTCTGGATGGAATGTTCAAAGCCACTGGTCATCGGAATGCCTACTTCCCACTTTTTATCCCACTGAGTCATTTGCAAAAAGAGGCGGAACATGTCGAAGGCTTTGCCAAAGAATGCGCGGTCGTCACGCATCATCGCCTCGAAATGCAAGACGGAAAACTGGTTCCAGCAGGCAAGCTCACGGAGCCGCTCGTTGTACGTCCGACATCGGAAACAATCATCGGTTCTGTCTATGCAAAATGGGTGAAGTCATACCGCGATCTACCGATCCTCCTTAATCAATGGGCTAACGTGGTCCGCTGGGAAATGAGACCACGCGTTTTTTTACGGACGGCTGAATTTTTATGGCAAGAAGGTCACACCGCTCACGAAACAGAAGCCGAAGCTCTTGAAGAAACGGAAAAGATGCTCCGCGTTTATGAAACGTTCATGCAAGAACACCTTGCCGTCCCCGTGATTTGCGGCGAAAAAACAGCGAGCGAGCGCTTCCCTGGTGCCGTCAAAACTTTTTGCCTTGAAGCCATGGTTCAAGATCGGAAGGCTATTCAAGCAGGAACCTCTCATTTTCTCGGACAAAATTTTGCAAAAGCCTCAGGCATCGAGTTTCAGTCGCGCGAAGGAAAAATCGAGCACGCTTGGACCACAAGTTGGGGCGTGAGCACGCGCATGGTCGGTATGCTACTGATGACGCATGGCGATGATGATGGAGCGATTATTCCTCCACGTGTCGCCGCAAGCCAAGTCGCGATCATTCCATTTATTCCAAAAGAAGAACAGCGTGTGACGATTTTGAAAAAAGCAGAAGAGATCGCGACGCAACTGCGGACAACTGTATATGCTGGTGAAGCCATCCGCGTTGAAATCGATGCTCGCGATGTAAACGGCAGCACTAAAAATTGGGACTGGATCAAACGAGGAGCTCCGCTGCGCCTGGAGATTGGACCACGCGATTTGGAAGCAGGCACTGTTGCTCTCGCTCGCCGCGATCGCGGCCCGAAAGAAAAAGAATCATTAGCTTTAGACTTGTTAGCAAAACGTGTTCCAGAAATTTTAGCTGAAATTCAGCAATCTCTTTTTGATCGAGCTCTTACTTTTCAAAAGGAACAGACAAAAAAAATCGACACCAAGGAAGAGTTTTATCAATTCTTCACGCCAAAAAACTCTGACAAGCCCGAGATCCATGGTGGCTTCGCCCTAACCCATTGGAATGGTTCTCCCGAAGTCGAAGCAAAAATTAAAGAAGACCTTAAAGTCACCATCCGTTGCATTCCTTTTGAAAAGGATCCAGAAGCTGGTGTTTGTCCCTTCAGCGGAGAGCCGAGCAAGCAGCGAGTGGTGTTTGGAAAGTCGTACTAGCCCGAATATTTCATCACTTTCGTGACGAGAAAGTCGCGAAGGCTGATGGGGTAAGGCAGACGAAGGATTTTGATCAGGGCTGTATGAGTACATACTGTCCTGATCAAAATTCAAGTCTAACGCAGCATCCATCGGACTTCCCGGCTTTCGCAGTAGAGAGGGATGAAATATTCGGGCTAGCCCGGATATTTACGATTAGGGCACTGGATGAACTCTAATCATCAGTGTCTTCTGCTAGCTGGACTGTTTCATTGGCGTCTTGTTCTTCCTGATATTTTTTTATGTTAGCTGTATGTGTTGTTACTAGCTCTAAATGTTTTTGGGATTTAATGGACGGTGCTATTACTAAAAACAAACGAGTTCCCTTAAACTCTTGTTTAAACCGTTCGATTTTTTGATTTAAATCTGCATCTAAAGCTTCAGCAACATTTTGTTGTAATTCTTCAATGAGTTTCATGATCTTTTGATATTCTGTACTAGCTAATGCTAAATATGTTTCTTTGTTGGATTGCCTATTGTCATCACTCCTTAATCTCTTCTCAATTTCATATGCGTTTGAAGCCATGCGATGAAGATTTGTAGCATGATCCATCGCTGCGTGAAGCGGCACTGTCAAAAGAAGCTTATTAACATTTTCAATTGCTTGCTTAGCTTCTGTTACCGCTCTTTGCATTTCTTTTTCAGTAGGAGTTACAATAGCTAACCCCAAATTGGCTTTTTGCTCCCCGAGATTTGTTAGAAATGTTTCCAAACTTGTTTTTCTCTCTTCCCATGCTCTTAAAACTGCTTGGTTTTGCATTGTAACATTTTTCCAAACAATATCTTTACCCCTTGCAGAAGTATTTTTTGCCACCCATGTCATTTGTTCTACATTTTTAATGAGAGGTGTTAATTCGTTTTTCTCTTTCCAAGATTGAATCTTATTTACTTGAGCTATATCTTCCAAACAGCGAACGGCAGCTTCTTGCGAAAAATTCTCCCATTTATCTTGAATAACTGGAACTGCTTTTTCTTTTGCTTGTTTGATTTGGCTTAAAAATGGTTGATATTTCGCCCTAATTGTATCTGCATCAAAGGCTTTTTTTTCAAAATCTTCGCCGAAAACATTTGCTTTGATCAAATTTTGTATAATGTTGTGATGAAGATCATCAAGGCTGCTTTCTATGTTTGCACGCTGTGTATTATAGCTCAGTCTTTCAATGCAATCTTTAAAAGGACTTGACTCATCAAAGTCATCAGCATCTTGATCTCTTAATACATCAAACTCCATATCAGGATTAAGTCGGTTTTCTTTGCAAATTCTCTCAAAGCGGGACAAAGCTTGAGACCAAGCCTTATTTGCTTCTTGGGCCTTATCGCTAATTGCTGCTGCTGTCTGAAAATTGCTAAAACCACGCAAAGCTGCAACAACAGAAGTTTTTTTAAGGGCAGGAAGAGTTGTCTGAAAAAAGTAGTATTGCAGCTCCACAGCTTCAGCTTTTTCAGAGGGGCCTCCAGGCGAGAGTCTTTCCGATGAATACCCTGGCCCAAAGTTTGGTGCTAATTCTTCAATCAACTCACTAACTTCCTTCCAATCTGGATGCTGCTCATCTCCTTGCTGATATGCTTTTCGAGTAGCTTCCGCGAGTGCTTTCAGGATCTCCTCTCTTTCCTCCTGAAATGAATCTTTTATAACAAACTGATTAGCTCTTTCCATTTTTCCATCATCAGCTGCTACTGAAGATCCAGAGTTTTCTGATGATGAATTGAGAAGATCATCCCAATCTTTAATATGAACAGTTGTTCCTCGTTGTTCTGATGACGAATTTCCTTCCTGCTCTGAAAGTCGTCGCCCTTTAGTCGTCAGATCTGGAGAAGAATAGTGGTTTTTATCGACTCTTTGCTTTTCCGTTCCTCCTGGCATAGCAACAAGAGATGTTTTCAGACTAACTACTAAGAAAAATATTCCAAACAATAAGGGGGATTTCATCGCAGCAATCTATTCTAGTGCAAAATATCTTTTCAATAAAAAAAGCGAGCCACCGTGACTCGATCTGGAAAAACCAAAAACCAGATCGCGATGACTCGCAAAAATAGACTAAATAAAACTTTCTAAAGAAATAGACTTCTGAGGAACAAAAACGTTCAAAATTTCTTAATTTTTTTATTTTGAATCTTTAATTTAACCATCTTACAGCTCAACTATTCCAAGTGCACTTAAAAAAACTAATAAAGTGCCATGAAACTTATCACATTTTTAGAAATGGACAGATTAGCCAAACAGATTTCGATGTTCCTAATGGAGTATAGGCGTTTAAAAATCAACCCATTAAAACCTAAAATCAAAACAATTTAATATGAACTTTAAAAAAAAATTGTTTTTAATTATCCTCCCTTTCTTATGCTTAGAAATATTGCTGTTTTAACTTCTGGAGGAGATGCTCCAGGCATGAATCCTGCCATTCGCGCCGTTGTTCGCACAGCACTTGAAAGTGGCTGCAAAATTTTTGGAATCCATAATGGGTATGATGGCATTTTTGAAGGAAGCGTTGAAGAGCTTTCAACCCGCATCCTCTCTGGAATGATTGATCGTGGAGGAACAATCTTACAGTCAAGTCGCTGTCAACGTTTTTATAATTCTGCCGGAATCGATCAAGCTGCTCAGCAACTCCAGAAAATGGGCATTCAAGGACTTGTTGTCATAGGCGGAGATGGCTCGCTCACCGGAGCACGTGAACTTCATCGCCGTGGAGTTCCTGTTATTGGCATTCCTGCAAGCATTGATAATGATATGACTGGCACCGAAATGGCTATTGGTGCTGATACCGCTGGCAATACAATTATGGAACTCATCGATCGTATTCGCGATACCGCACGTTCTCATCGTCGTTGCTTTTTAATTGAAGTCATGGGACGTAACTCTGGATATCTCGCTCTTACTACAGCGATCAGCTGTGGAGCAGAAGTAGCTGTTATTCCAGAATTCACCTATAACATGCCGCGCATCGTGCAACTTCTGAAAACACGATATCAACAAATGCGCGACAATTCTATTATTGTTCTTGCAGAGGGGGTTTGTGATGCCGATACCTTCATTGCCCGCATGCTGGAACAAGAAACAGGACCATTTGACCAAGAAATTAGAAAGACTGTTCTAGGACATGTCCAACGTGGTGGCGGGCCAACTCACTTTGATCGCATTTTAGCAGCCCGCTTTGGAGAACTTGCTGTAATGGGATTGCTTCAAGGCGAAAGTGGATCCATGACAGCTCTGGTACGCAGTCATGCTACATTAGTCGACTTAGACAATGTTATTGGTCATAAAAAACATCCTTCACCTGAGCTCATTCGCCTGGCACGCCATTTGCAAATTGAGTTTGGAGATCCTGTGGAAGTTTAATGATAATAAAAAGCGAAGAATAGCTCTGCAGGTGTTTTTAAACCTATTCTTCTTTCTTACTGATCAGCGCAATACGATAAATATAAAAACTAACGCCGCATTTAGAAAGAAGATCAGCAATCCCAGCTCCGATAAGAAAAGTCACTAAGCCAACCTCTCCAAAACCGTGCCTATAAAGAACGATAAGGTTAGCTAAAGGATAAAAAGCCCATGAAATAAGAAAAAGATTTCGGGCTCGAACAAAGAGTCTATTCACGGGATCTTCTTGTCGGATCGTTGCAAAAAAAGGCTGTTGAATAAGAAGGCGAACTATGTAGAGAAAAGGGAGTAATGCCATTAACCAGAACCCCCATGAGAAAGCCCCACCCTGTTCTCCAATATTACTGACACCTAAGTATGAAAAAAGAATTGATACTAAGGCAGCACTGATCAGACGCTTTAGAAGCATTGTCGTTTGGACTTTTAAAATTGGCATTACCAAAACAAGCTCGATCAAAAGTAACGGTATTGTCAAAGCCCAATCACTATAGCGATAGGCTTCATGAAAAAAATGTCCTGAAGCCGCATAAGAATTTCCGGCCAGCTCAAAGGCATCATTCCAACTATGAAAAAATCGCATGTCATGATAACAACCGATCAAAGCTACAATCCCGGCTAAGAGCAATAGTGGCTGAAATCGCTCTGCAACTTGGTTTCGAGAGAGCAGAAAAAAAAGCGAAGATGCTCCCATTACGACAATTAAAAGTGAGAACAAATCATGAATGAGCTCAAACTGCCAAATGGTTAATGTTAAAATGGAAGACATGAAAGGAGAGTAAAGAGGGAAACATAAAGAGTGAAGAGTAAAAAGTTGCGAAGCGCTTAAGATATAGGCATTCTATGTCATTATGAACTCTACCCTTCGCCTTCTTCTGATTACACTAGCCTTGATTGTTGTTCTTTTTATTGGAGCTGTCACTTTTATTGCTGGCATTTATAATGGCCTAGTAAGCACGTCTCAAGCGGTTGATGCCTCTTGGGCTCAAGTCCAAAATGTTTATCAACG
>CAYYAN010000047.1:0-9455 GCA_964469825.1 uncultured Chthoniobacter sp.
TTTAGAGACAGAGGTGGACCCCAAAATTCGGGCCAGTAGTTAAGCTTAGAAAAAGTTGGGAAGGAATGGTAGAAATAACCAAACCAAACCAACATGAAAGCAAAAAGAAAACGACACGACAATGAGTTTAAGGCACGAGTAGGACTTGAGCCACTCAAAGGGATAAAAGGTCTGCAGGAAATAGCCAAGTAATATGACCTTCATTCGATGCAGGTATCGGAATGGAAGAGACGGCTGCAAAGCAGCCTGCCAGGGGTCTTTGAGGGAAAGAGCAAAAAGAATGAAGAGGGTGACTTCGAATCAGAACGAAAGGTTCTGTAATCTAAGATTGGTCAACTGACTATTGAATTGGATTTTGTCACAAAAAAATCCAAGCAACTCGGCCTGTAGGCGGTAAAACCGAGTTGATAGAAAAGGACCATCCACGCCTGAGTTTACGCCGGCAGTTTAAGCTTTTAGGGATGTCTCGCTCTACCTTGAATTATAAACCTGCACCAAGAAATGAAGGAGATATTAAAACGATGAATTTTTTAAAAGAAACTACACTCACACACTACCATCATTCAGATTTCGATGCTTTTTTACTGCATGAAACTCAATAAAATTGTAATCGGCCAATCCCTGCACAAAAAAAGGATCTTGTTTTAAGATTGATTCTAATTGATCACGATTTTCTAACTGAGAAATGATCACGCCACCAGTTCTTGGATTCATCGGGCCTGATGCTAAGAAAAAATCTTTGCTGTATCCTTGATCTAAAAAGGCTCTGTGCTCGATTAAATGCTTTTCAATTTCTTCGAGCGGCTTTTTGTAAGTAAGTAAAACAACAAACATAAATTTTTCTTCACTACGCCTATCAAGAAAACTTTCAATTGAAAAGCTCAGAATGACTTCCTAGAGTATTTTCTTTTCTCTTTACCGTGCCCCACCCCATGAGATACCGCCATCAACAGTGATGATGCTCCCCGTGAGATAGGGAGAGGCTTTATTCGAAGCAAGATAAAGAATCGTTCCATCCATATCGCTTGGCTTGGCAATAAAATGAAGTGGAATCAGGCGTTTGATTTCGGCACGCTGCTCTTCTGTTTGCAGTTTATAATCCGTAGCGGGCGTATGAAAAAGTCCAGGAACAATACAGTTGATCCGAATTCCAACATCCCCCAATTCTCCAACGAGTGCTTTCGTCATTTGAATGATGGCTGCTTTGGAAGCACAATAACCAGCTCGGTTGGGATGGAGATAATCAGTGGCATTCACGCTGCTGATGTTGATAATCGAACCAGCAAGACCATGATTTTTCATATGTGCAGCAACGGCTTTGATCATCAACCATGTTCCGAAAGCGTTCGTTTCAAAAAGCGTTTCAAAATTATTTTGAGGATCTTCTTCAAAAATGGGAGTCGGTTCATACACTCCAGCGCAGTTCACACAAATATCAACTCGCTCTTCTCTTTCTTCAAGAAAATCGAAGGCACGTTGTACAGAATTTTTGTCCGTAATATCAAGTTGTAGCGGCACAGAATTTTTTATTTCTTGGCTCAATGTTTCACATTTTTCCAAATTGCGTGACGCCATGATCACACGAGCGCCAGCACTCGACAAGCAGCGTGCGAACTGCTCTCCAAGACCATTGGAAGCTCCTGTAATGAGAGCTGTTTTTTCTATTAAATTAAAAAGATGCATAAGCTTTAAACTCTGGAAAGAGCATTAGGACTCACAAAAATATTGCACAAATCCTGACTGCACTTCAAGAAGCCAATTTACAACAAGAATCGGGCTACAGGCTAGATTCCTTTTCAGAAGAGGCTGTAGCACTCATCAAAAAAGCCATTCAACAATCAGAAGCAGCGGTTCATTTTGTTTCCAACGGTACACAAGCAAATTATATCTCGCTCTCTTTTTTACTGAAACCGTACGAAGCAATCATTGCAGGGGATAGTGGCCACATTGAAGTTCACGAAGCGGGAGCTGTAGAAGCCACAGGTCACAAGATCATTACTGCCTCAGGCGTTGATGGGAAAGTGACTTCAGAGGCTATTCGTGAGGTCCTCTCTATTCATGACAGTGAACACATGGTTCATCCCCGAGTTATTTATATTTCTCAATCAACAGAACTTGGAACAATTTATTCTAAAAAAGAATTAGAAACACTTTCTAAATTATGTCAGGAGAAAAATTTACTCCTCTTCATCGATGGCGCGCGCTTAGGCTCTGCACTGACCTCTCATGTAGCTGATTTCACACTAACTGATATTGTGAAATACGCTGATTTATTTACGATCGGAGGCACAAAAAATGGAGCATTGCTAGGAGAAGCCATTGTTATCATACGACCTGATCTGCAAAAAAATTTCCGCTATCAACTCAAACAACAAGGAGCCCTCTTAGCAAAAGGAAGAGTTTTTGGAATTCAATTTCGAGAATTTTTTCGAAACTCTCTCTATTTTGAAAATGCTCGCCATGCCAACATCATGGCTCAAAAGCTCGCTCAGGGGATTACTTCACTTCGTTATGAACTTGATTACCCAACCGTGACGAATCAAATTTTTGTCATTCTTCCTAACTCCTTTATTGAAAAGTTGGAAAAGAAATATGGTTTTTATATTTGGACGAAAAACTCCACAAATGGTTTTAAGAATTCTATGAGCTCTGTGATTCCCTTAGTAACTTCGTGGGCTACGCAGGAAGAGGCTGTCGAAGACTTCTTGAAGAAATTGAAAAAATCTTTATAAAATTTTTATGAACGCTTCCAAAAAACTCTACCCATGGGCTGTTGTCGCCATGCTCTGGTGCATCTGCTTTCTTAATTTTGCGGATCGTCAGGTTATTTACAGTATCTTTCCTTTACTAGAAAAAGAGTTTCATTTTTCAAAGTTCCAACTCGGTCTTATCGGATCAGCTTTCATTTGGGTTTATGCATCCTTTGCCCTTGTTGCAGGTTTTGCAGCTGATCGTTGGGCTCGAAAAATTCTCGTCATCGGAGGATGCATCTTTTGGAGCGTGATGACTTGGGGAACCGCATGGTGTTCCCAGTTTTGGCAATTTATCATAGTGCGAGCAAGTGATGGCTTAGGAGAAGCCTTTTACCTTCCTCCGGCCATGTCCCTCTTAGCCGACTATCACGGTTCAAAAACACGCTCGACTGCCTTTTCCTTTCATTTTTCAGGAACCTATCTTGGAATCCTTGCTGGAGGCTCTTTGGGAGCTCTTTTGGCACAACATTTTGGATGGCGCTTTCCCTTTTATTTTTTTGGAGGACTCGGGATCACTCTCTCTTTGATTTTTCTAAAATTTCTAAAAGAGCCACTGCGAGGTGCTGCAGAAGAAAAATTAGATAATCCACTTACAATAAAAAGAGAATCATCTGATACGCTCTTAGAAAATTTGCTCTACCTTTGGAAGCATCCTGAAGCCCTGCTGCTGATGGTTGGTTTTGGAAGTGCTTGTATTGTTTCGTACTCCTTCTTTACTTGGACTCCAACATTTTTTTATGAAAAATTTCACCTGAGTCTTACTGCTGCTGGATTTTCAGCAGTACTCTACTTGCAATTATCAAGTATTGCAGGAGCACTCATTTTTGGAAAAATATCTGACTTTCTTTCATCACGCGTAGTAGGGAGTCGTGTCATGCTGCAGATCATCGGTCTTTTACTTGGAATATTTTTTATTATTATGATTGGAAAAGCAAATACGTGGAACCAGGTCATCATCGCATTCCTTGGTTTTGGTTTTGCTAAAGGTGGCTACGAAGGAGGTCTCTTTCCTGCCCTCTATGAAACAATTCTTGTTAATAAGCGCGGCGTTATTTCTGGGATGAACAGCCTTATTGGTGCTGTCTTAGGAGGTGTAGGTCCTACGATCATGGGAGCCATAATGAGTTTTGGAAAAACAGGTTCTTCGATAAGCCGTATGAGCAGTGCTTTTTCTTGGAGTGCCATTTTTTATGGCATCGCCGCTCTTTGCCTCATCGAATCGTTTATGCTAAGCAGGAAAAAATGATAGCAATGGCAACTATTTTTCATAAAGCTCCAACGGCAAGTCATCGGGATCTTTAAAAAAAGTATAACGTTTACTCGTCAATTCATCAGTACGAATTTCTTCACACACAATTCCTCTCTCCTCCAAGTATTCAACAGCAACCTCAAGATCATTAACAGAGAATGCCAGATGCCGTAGTCCGCATGCTTCGGGATGAGTGGAACGCTTCGGTGAATTTTCAAAAGAAAAAAGTTCGAGTTGTCCTCCACCAGGAATTTCAAGATCGAGCTTAAAAGATTTTTTTTCGCTGCGATAAGTTTCCTTTAAAATTTTAAAACCTAAAATTTCGGTGTAAAACTTTTTGGAAGTTTCGTAAGAAGATCCAATAATTGCAATGTGATGAATTCCAAAACTAAACATAATTTTTTTCTTCCCGTTTCTTGAAAACTATTTTTTATTTTTTGAAACCAATTTTGCTGCAAGCTCTACTGCCGCTAAATAACTTTCACAACTTGCGATCCCCTTCCCTGCGATATCGTAAGCTGTTCCATGATCAGGGCTGGTGCGAATAAAAGGAAGTCCAAGTGTAACATTCACTCCTTCGTGAAAAGCATGCAACTTAAGCGGAATTAACCCTTGATCGTGATACATGCAAAGAACGGCATCAAACTCTCCTTGAGCAGCACGCCAAAAAATTGTATCAGGGCTCATGGGACCGATGATTAAAGCTTCTGGATGAGCCACAGATAAGTCTGCAACGGCAGGACCAATCGTTGTGATTTCCTCAGATCCTAAGTCTCCTTCTTCTCCCGCATGAGGATTGAGTCCTGCAACAGCAATACGAGGTTGTGTAATACCACGACGTTGTAAAAACTGAAGGAGAAGTTTTCCAACACGCACAATTTCTTCAATACTTAATATTGCAATCGCTTCCTTCAAAGAAAGATGAGCTGTCACCAAAGCTACAGTCAATTGTCCTCCCGTAAGGAGCATGGCAAAATTTTCAACACCTGCACGTGCTGCAAAAAATTCCGTCTGACCTGGAAATAAAAATCCTTCTTGATGAAGGCGCTTTTTACAAACAGGACCAGTCACCAATGCTGCTATTTCTTGTCGTAGCGCTGCAGCAGCAACTTCTTCAAGTGTAGCCATTGCGATGCGAGATGTCTCTGGCTTCGGGAGACCAGCATCAATTGCTTTACTCTCTCCAATAATTTTCCAGTCACAGCCATGCAATAATTCTGGTTCTATTTTCAAACGTTCTATCGTTGCTGTTAGGACTTCCGGTCCAACCCCAGCACAATCGCCAGCTGTGAGACCAATGAGTTTGCAAGTACTCATTCCCATAAAAAATTCTCCAATCTTAATTTGCTAATTCTCGCCTTCGCTTCGGCTGCACGTGGTCCTCCTTCGGCAACAATCTGCTGATAGAGTTGAATAGCTTCGTTCCACTGATGACGACCTTCAAGCAGTCGACCAGCTTCAAAAGCTGCCTTATCATGCCATAATTGCTCTGGCTCTTGTAAACGTGGTGTTTTTATAGCCTCGTAATAAGTTGCAAGAGCCATATCATTTTCTCCTAATTTTTCTTCAATCAGTCCAATTTTACAAAGAGCTTGATTACGCCAACGAGGAGGAATAGCAGGTATATCGGCTAATGCACGCCAGGTATTAATAGCAGCTTGATAATTATTAGGATCTTTAGCACCAAGCCCACTGAGCGTGTCTCCTTTGGCCATTTGAGCTGTATATCTTATTTCAGAAGGAACATCAGCACCTGTTAAAATTTGATCATCGATAGCAATGGCCTCCAGTGGCAATGCCTGAGCATTTTTAAGAGCTGCCTGCTCTAAACGAGCCTGCCAAGCGTCATAACTTCCTTTATTATTCTGAGCTACCTGCTCTAAAATCATAATTGCATCGTCAACAGACTTTGGATCCATACTATGTGCTGCTGCTTGAGCTGCCAGGAGAAAAGCTTGACGCCCTAGTTCAGATGTCGATTCAGCATGTCCTACATTTTCTAATTCAACCCTAGCATCACGAACCAACCCTTTTTTTAAGAGTGCTTCACCTAACTTCATGCGTACTTCATTAGCAAAAGAAGAATGAGGATGCTCTGCTAAAAAAGCTCGTGCTTTTTTTATGACAACAGAAGCAGAAGCTTGATCTCCATGGTCACTATTGAGCACTAACAGATATTCTTTCCTCTCTATTCCATCAACAGCTTCGTTGAAAATTTTTTGTTGTTGCGGCGAAGAAACAATCTGTTCTTTCGTAGGGTTACTTACAAAACGAAGTAACATTTGATTATATTGTGCATCTGCAGCAAAAGAAGGATCGATTAACTCAGCTTGGTGAAATTCCTGTTCTGCACGCTCCAAATGTTTCAGTGCTGATTCCGCCAGTCCTCTTAAAAAAGCCATTCTAGCACGCACTACTGAAGTCAAAGAAGGTTGATCATTTAATAAAGAGAGTGCTGTTGCTGGATCTCCCTGATTTAATTTTTCTTGTGCTAATTCTAAATATGCCTGACCTGCAAGCGGATGACTTGGAAATTTACTCAAAAAAGAATGGTACAACATATCTGATTTTCCCAAATGCCCTTGTTGTTGGAGCATCCGCGCTAATGGTAACATAGCATAGGAAGCTCGATATGGTTGTGTAGCATCATTCGTCCACTTATAAAAAATTGTTACATCTTTGTTCTTTTGAGCAGCATAGAGGTCTTCTAATTGTTCCATGAGTTCAGGAAGACGAGATGACTTTGGATTTTCTTGTAAATATTTTTCTAATAATGTTTGTGCTTCTTCTGGCTTTTGAAGTGCTGTCTGGCAATCAGCTATTCCTGCAACTGTGGCAGCAGATGTCCATCCTTTACTAAAGGGTGTTTTTTTCATCGTGAAACGCCGTAGTGCTTCTGTTTGATCACCTCGCTGCCATGCAGCCAAAGCATAGAGATAAAGCAAGCGTGGCTGTTGAGAGAGTTGTTGATTGGAGTTCGCCTCTATTGCTGGCGCAACTAGCTGGGTTGCGTCATTGCTCGCTGCGCGAGTCTGTCCATATACACTCGGCTGCTGCGCGCCGCTGATTCCTTTCTTTTCATTACTAGCAGCCGACTCTACAAGAATCCCATTATTTTTTAAAAGTTCCTCAACATCTGTATTTCGTTTAAGAGCAAGTAAAATAGAACAACGCTCTTCTAAAGCCGGAAGCGCAAGTGAAGAGTTTGCAGGAATGGTTTCTACTATTTTTAAAGCTTCTTCATTTTTTCCTAATGCTCGTTCTGTCCGAGCTAAAGCAAGGTTTGTGGCATCAAGGTATTCTTTAGAAAGAGATTTTCCTGTTGTTAAAAGAGATTGAAACATGAGCTCTGCTTCAATAGCTTTTCCTGAAGCTAAAAGAGCTTGCGCTTTCCAAAAAGAAATCATGGGATCAGGAAGCAGATCTTTTGAATCCAAGATTAAAAGAGCCTCATTAGGACGATGTTCTACAACAAGCATCTCTCCTAATTTCAATATTAACTTCTGTTTTTCCTCAGGATTTTTTTCTTGCTGCAATTGAGTTCGCAAAATCGAAGCAGAAACTTGAGGTAATTTTTCAGAGGCAGCCTGAGTTGCAAGTTCTTCAGCCCTCGACTTATTCTCTTTTCCTAGAGAAGTTGATAACAGCACTGGAGCGGAAGCCTCTCCTGAAAGAGAAGAAACGACTGGCGGTGCTGCCTGCTGAGCAATAACCCCTCCTACCACTAAGAAAAAAACGATTATTTTCATTCATAAGAAGCATAACAGGTTGAAAAGCCAGACGCAATTTTATGTGGATATACCATTCGTGTGCGAGTTTGAGGTTTTTTACGTCGAAATTTTTGTTTCTAGCAAGACGGAGGATTGCAGCGCTATGCAAGCATAACGCAAGATCCGACAACGATGCTAGAAACAAAAAGGGCAAGTAAGAAAACCTTAAAATCAAACGCGAATGGTATATATAGATCTACCGTAGTTGTAACTTCTTTTCTAAAAACACTCCTGTCACACTTTTTTGACAAGCAGCAACATCTTCAGGTGTTCCTGCTATAATAATTTCACCTCCCCCACTTCCACCTTCAGGACCGAGATCAATGACCCAGTCAGCACATTTGATAACATCCAAATGATGTTCAATAAGAATCAAGGTACCACCCGCATCGCGAAGCTTTATAAGAACTTCAAGCAATTGCTGAACGTCAGAAAAGTGTAATCCCGTTGTCGGTTCATCAAGAATGTACAATGCCTTTTCTTGTTTCATGATCGCAACTCGTGCGAGTTCTGTTGCTAATTTAAGACGCTGTGCCTCTCCTCCAGAAAGGGTTGTAGCCGATTGTCCTAATTTAAGATACCCCAAACCAACTTCAGTGAGATAACGAAGCTTTTGACTGATTTTAGGAACTGCTTGAAAAAATTGCTGCGCTTCCTCCACGCTCATTTCCAAAATATCCGCAATGTTACGCCCTTTGTAAGTAATTTCCAAAAGATCGCGATGAAAGCGTTTTCCTTCACATGCTTCACAAAGCACCATAACATCTGGAAGAAAGTGCATCTCCACACGCTTCATTCCTTCCCCATGACAAGTTTCACAGCGCCCACCTTTGATATTAAAAGAAAATTGGCTTCGTCGATACCCTCTCATCCGCGCTGCAGGGAGCTGTACAAAAAGATCGCGGATCATATCAAAAATCCCAATATAAGTTGCCGGATTAGAACGAGAGCTTCTTCCAATGGGGCTCTGATCAATCATGATGATTTTTTGAAATTGCGCTGCTCCTAAAATTTTTTCATGCAGACCTGGTTCCTCAGTTGCACGATGTAATTTTTTTGCAAGACCACGATACAAAACATCATGAACAAGTGTTGATTTGCCACTCCCTGAAACTCCTGTAACACAAGTGAACAAGCCTACAGGAAAAGAGACTGTGAGATTTTTTAAATTATTTTCACGTGCACCGAAAACAGTCAACCATCCTTGATCCAAGGCCTCAAGAGAAGAGGGTGTACGTCGTTTTGTTGAAAGCTGAATTTGTTTACGTCCACTCAAATAATCACCTGTTAAAGAAGTCGGCATAGCTTTCATTTCTTCAAGTGTTCCCTCTCCCACAATCTCACCCCCGAACAGGCCTGCTCCTGGTCCTATATCAATGATGTAATCAGCTGCTTTTATCGTCTCCTCATCATGCTCCACAACAATCACACTATTTCCAAAATCACGCAAACTAGAAAGAGCGTGTAAGAGTTGCGCATGATCTCGTTGATGAAGACCAATACTTGGTTCATCCAAAACATAAAGCACCCCCGAAAGAGCAGACCCCATTTGCGTTGCAAGACGAATACGTTGCATCTCTCCTCCTGAGAGAGTTCCACTCTCACGATCTAATGTTAGATATTCCAATCCTACTTCTTTTAAAAAATGCAGTCGCTTTTCAATTCCTCGCAATACCTCTTGCA
>CAYYAN010000048.1:0-5205 GCA_964469825.1 uncultured Chthoniobacter sp.
TGCCGAGTGTGTTACGTTTCTTTTTTCCTGGCTTAATAAATTTCGCAATCAATTCAAAATCATCATCTTTCAAAACAGCGGTGATAGCACTCATGCATGCATTGTCTGTTTAGTAAAAATAAAAGTCAAGTGGGACTCCCACTATTTCGCCACTGCTCGCCTCAACCGATCCATGATAGCACACCCAATCCCCTCCTCTGGAACAGGCTCCACGAGCAATGTTATCGCTGTACTTTCATCTAATCTTCTCAAGGCACCATAAAGATTAGCAGCGGCTTCTTTTAAATCGCCAGATGGGCTTAGCATTTCAGTGACGCCAAATCCCTCTCGTGTTTTTGAAAAAGCAAGCAG
The DNA here is from genome assembly GCA_964469825.1 of uncultured Chthoniobacter sp. Classification (GTDB taxonomy): domain Bacteria; phylum Verrucomicrobiota; class Verrucomicrobiia; order Chthoniobacterales; family UBA6821; genus CAIWMF01. Next base: position 352 of record CAYYAN010000048.1, read on the forward strand.
ACCGATTTCTTTCGAAGGTAAAATCAAGGCATCATACCACGATAATTTTTTCCTTGGTGCATAATGACTTTTTAAAGAACCGGGTGCTTTCCCTGGAATGGATTGCGTCACAATCTTTCCAAATGAAGAGAGTTGTTCAACCGTGATCGGTCCAGGGCGTAAAATCTGTAAACTATCTCCATGTGGCCAGACGATTGTCGACTCTAAACCATGATGACAAGGCCCTCCATCGACGATAAGTGGAATTTTTCCATCTAGCTCTTGTTGCACAGCTGCAGCTGTTGTCGGGCTGATGCAGCCAAACCGATTAGCACTGGGAGCAGCGAGTGGCAAATCGAGTTGTTGTAAAATTTTTCTAAACAGAGGATGCGCTGGGATACGTACGGCAACTGTCTCTAAGCCGGCAGTCACCAAATCAGGAATCGTAGCAGCTCGCGGAAGTAGCAATGTCAGCGGACCAGGCCAAAAAGCTTCGGCAAGCTGTGCCACTAGTTTTTTTAATTCAGGTGTCCATGTAACAACACGATTGAGCCATGATGTATCGAGAAGATGAACGATCAATGGATCGGTTAGCGGTCTTTGCTTCGCTTCAAAAATGGAGGCGACGGCCTTAGGAGAAAAAGCATTCCCTGCTAATCCGTAAACAGTTTCTGTTGGAAGAGCGACAACTTCGTCTTGTTTTAAAAGATCAACAGCAGTGACAATCCCTTTTTCTGCTGGCAGTAGCAGTGTCTTCATACTGTGTTCTTTCCCTTTTTTTCCTTCGACTTTTTAGGAAGGTCTAATTTGCTCGTCGCAGCTTTGAGGCGCTGAGCGTTACGAAATGCAGAAAGCTTTTTAGCAATTATTGGATTATTTTGTGCAAGTAATGCTATCGCAAAGAGGGCTGCATTTTTTGCACCGGCTTCACCTATGGCAAATGTAGCCACTGGAATACCAGCTGGCATCTGCACGATGGAAAGAAGTGAATCCATACCAGCTAGTATTTTACTTTTGATTGGAACACCAAGGACAGGAACAAGTGTTTGTGCAGCAATCATCCCAGGAAGATGAGCTGCGCCTCCAGCTCCAGCAATAATAGCGACAAGGCCTCGCTTTTCTGCCTCACGTGCATACTTTGCCATTTCAAGTGGCATGCGATTAGCTGAGAGGACTTGAGCTTCAAATGGCACTCCAAACTCTTCGAGCAGTTTTGCCGCTTCCAGCATCGTTTCCCAATCGGAGTTACTTCCCATGACAACGCCAATAAGCGGAGTCGATTCCAAATTTTCTTTTAGCATATGCTCGAAATCTTATCTAAACTTCAATCCGTATTGCAACCTTCTATCCCATCTTCTGTAACCTTTATGCTCGCACAAAACATTATCCTCATCGGCTTCATGGGCTCGGGCAAGAGCAGCATCGGAAAGCAGCTCTCGAGACGCTTAGGCTATGACTATCTTGACACGGATGACTTAATCGTTTCAAAAGCAGGAAAAAGCATTACAACCATTTTTGAAACAGAGGGCGAACCCTCTTTTCGCGAATTCGAAACAGAAATCCTTGAAGAGTTTCTACTATCTTCTAAAAAAAACTTTGTCTTATCAACCGGCGGCGGCATTATTTTATCAGAAAAAAATCAACCGCTTTTAAAATCACTCGGCATCGTCATTTGGCTCGATGCCTCACCAGATGTGCTTTTTGAACGGGCCACTCGGCAGACTAAGCGTCCTCTTCTTGAAGTAGAATATCCGCGAAGAACATTTAATGAGCTTTTGGCCAAGCGACTTTCGCTGTACCGAGAAACTTGTGACATTGAAATTGATACAACATGTCTTTCTTATTCTCAAACAATAGAAGCTATCTTAAATAATTTTGAAGAAACATCAACACTTGATAAAAATTTTCCATTATCTTAGTCTCTTCACCTCTCTACATTTTCACCTCCTTATTTTACTCTATGCCTAATATTGCTATTAATGGTTTCGGACGCATTGGACGTCTTGTTTTTCGCGCGATTGTCGAAAAAGGTCTTCTCGAAAAAGGCTATAACGTTGTTGCTGTTAACGACCTCGTTCCAGCGGACAACCTTGCTTACCTCGTTAAATACGACTCAATACAAGGGCGTTTTAAAGGAGAAGTTCACACCGAAAAATCACATCCTTCCAAGCACGAAGATGATCTTCTCGTTGTCAATGGTCATAAAATTCAGTGCCTTGCCGTTAAAGAAGGCCCAGCGGCTCTTCCTTGGAAGGAAATGAATGTTGACATTGTTATTGAGTCGACCGGATTTTTTACTGATGCAGAATTAGCCAAGGGACATCTCGCTGCTGGCGCTAAAAAAGTCATCATCTCCGCACCCGCCAAAGGAGAAGATGCCACGATCGTTATGGGAGTCAATGATCACATTTATAATGCAAGTCATCACCATATTATTTCCAATGCGAGCTGCACGACAAATTGTTTAGCCCCTGTTGTTCATGTTCTCCTCAAAGAAGGTTTTGGTGTTGAAGAAGGACTCATGACCACCGTTCACAGTTACACATCAACTCAAAAAACTGTTGATGGGCCTTCTCGTAAAGATTGGAAAGGCGGACGCTCTGCAGCTATCAACATTATCCCCTCCACCACTGGTGCGGCTAAAGCCGTTGCTCTCGTTCTTCCCGAAGTCAAAGGAAAATTGACTGGCATGTCATTCCGCGTTCCAACACCAACAGTTTCTGTTGTTGATCTCACTTTCAGAACAAGCAAAGCCACCAGCTACAAAGAAATTTGTGCTGCGATGAAAAAAGCAAGCGAAACTTATTTGAAAGGCATTCTCGGTTACACCGAAGATGATGTTGTTTCGAGTGACTTTATTCATGATACTCATTCAAGCATTTTTGATGCAGGTTCTGGCATTGAACTCAACGATCGTTTCTTCAAGTTAGTTTCTTGGTACGACAATGAATGGGGCTATTCGAATCGTTGTGTGGAGCTTCTGGAAAAACTGAAGACTGAAGGTTAAGAGCTGAAGGATGTGTTAGGCTCATCGCCTTCCGCTATTTCATCATATTAAAATTAGTTGCAACATTCTATGTCTAAGCTTTCCCTTCTCGATCTTAATGTCCGTAACAAACGCGTTTTAGTTCGCGTTGATTTCAATGTTCCGCTAAACGACAAGAATGAAGTCGTTGATGACACGCGGATCGTAGAGGCCTTACCAACCATTCGTCGCTTGAGTGCTGAAGGTGCGAAAATTATTTTGCTGGCGCATTTTGGTCGCCCTAAAGGAATGGTGAATCTCAAATATTCGCTCGCTCCTGTTGCGACTCACCTTAAAAAATTGTTAGCGAAAGAAAATATTTCTGTAACTTTTTGCTCTGAGTGCACTGGTCCTCTGGCTGAAGAAGCTATTTCTGCAATGAAGGAGGGCGATGTTCTCTTGCTAGAGAATGTTCGCTTTCATAGTGAAGAAGAGGTCAATGACCCTGCTTTTGCAAAAGAGTTAGCATCGCTTGGTGAAGTTTATGTTAATGATGCCTTTGGAGCAGCTCATCGTGCACATGCCTCCACAGCAGGAATTGCTGCTTATCTGCCTCAGGCAGCCATGGGTCTTCTGATGGAAAAAGAGGTTCGTTATCTTCATGAAGAACTGGCTCATCCTAAAAAACCTTTTCTTGTCATTTTAGGCGGCTCTAAAGTTTCTGACAAAATTGGTGTCATCGAATCATTGATGAAAAAAGCAGATACCTTTCTCATTGGTGGTGCCATGGCTTATACTTTTTTTAAAGCGCTTGGTATTGAAACAGCTCTCAGCCGTGTAGAAGCTGACAAACTAGACTTGGCAAAATCGATTTTAGAAAAAGCAAAAGAGCGAGGTATTAAATTTTTGCTACCTCTAGACTGCATTGCCACCCAAGAAATCAAAGCTGGAGCTACCACAAAAAACATCGCTCTTTCAAAAGAATCGGGGATCCCCTCCTCTTGGGAAGGTGTCGACATCGGTCTCGCAACGCGAGAACTCTATGCTAAGGAAATTGCTCAAGCAGGTACGATTTTGTGGAATGGACCTGTTGGCATCTTTGAAATTCCTGATTTTGCTGGCGGTACTCGTGCTCTTGCAGAAGCCATTGCAGCTAACACACACGCTCTCTCGATCATCGGTGGCGGTGACTCAGTAACAGCTGTTAAACAATTTGGACTTGCATCTAAGATGAGCTTCATTTCAACCGGCGGAGGGGCTTCCTTAGAGCTTCTCGAAGGCAAGGAGCTCCCCGGGATTGCTGTTCTAACGAACAAGCACTTAAAGAGTAATGAGTAAAAATCTGTTGGCAATTTTTAAATCATTACTTTCTAGCTTTTTGTTAATATCATTCTATCAAAATAAAAATTTAGAGAAGCCAATCATATTCTGATTGTAAAACTACTCATTACTTTTTCCTCTTCCCATGCGTCCTCGAAAAAAAATTATTGCTGCCAATTGGAAAATGAATCTCACTTCTAGTGAGGTCCAACCTTATCTCGAAACATTTTTATTGGAAGTTCGCGATACTGAAGGAGTCGACATCATCCTCATCCCTCCTTTTACTTCGATTCCGAAAGCTTCTGAGCTTTTGGAAAAAATTCCCAAGGTAAATTTAGGTGCACAAAATTTTTCCTCCCATGATAAAGGAGCCTTCACGGGAGAAATCTCTGCGAGAATGCTTCGTGATCTTTTTGTCCGTTATATTCTTGTAGGTCATAGTGAGCGACGCCAGCTCTTTGGTGAAACAGACCAAATGATTCATACAAAACTTTGTGTAGCTCATCGCAGTGAATTTCGTCCGATCCTTTGTGTTGGAGAGACTCTGGAAGAACGAAAAGCTGGAGCTGCTAAGCAGGTTTTAGAGCATC
>CAYYAN010000048.1:5226-9384 GCA_964469825.1 uncultured Chthoniobacter sp.
AAAACTCATCTTCCGAAGATTTTGTTAACACAATAATTGCTTATGAACCTGTCTGGGCTATTGGAACAGGTTGTACTGCTACAGCCGAAGAAGCGAGTGAGATGCATCATTTTATTAGAGAAATGGTAAAGAGCCTCGCTAGCAAAGAAGTTGCTGCTAAAATTCGATTATTATACGGGGGCAGTGTTACGCCTGTTAATGCACATCAACTTTTGCAAGCTCCAGATATTGATGGTGCCCTTGTTGGTGGTGCCAGTCTTGATCCCCGTGCTTTTGCTGAGATTGTGAAGGCAGCAGTTGCAACCTGAATATTGCAACTAAGTGAAGAGTCAAGGGTTAAGAGTATTTTAATTCAAAAACAAAGCAGTACTTCTTATTCCGTTCCATGGCACGTTTCTTCTCTTTAATTTTGGTTCTTTTCTGTGTGATTTCGATCACTTTTTTTTTGATGAGACTTTCACCAGGAGGCCCCTTTGATTCAGAAAGAAAATTGCCGCCAGCAATTGAGCATCAGCTTCTCCTTAAATACAAGCTTGATGGATCGCTTTGGCAGCAATACACCGACTATATTAAAGACCTTTTACATGGCGATTTGCGACTCTCTACAAAATATCGCAATCGCAGTGTTGTTGAAATTTTAGAGCAAACATTGCCAGTGACTTTTACACTAGGAATACTCTCACTTCTCATCGCTCTTAGCTGTGGAATTTGGATAGGAACTTTTGTAGCAGCTTGTCCTAACTCGTTGATTGATCATCTCGCACTTCATGCAACCTTGTTGGCTGTTTGCTTGCCTGCTTTCGTACTTGGTCCACTCTTGATTCTCTTTTTTTCTATCTGGCTTCATTGGCTTCCGGTTGGTGGCTGGGGATCTTTTGCTCAACTCTTACTACCTTCGATAACCTTAGCTCTTCCCTTCATAGCGATTATTGCACGACTGCTTCGAGATCAACTGCGAGAAGTGCTTCAAGAGGATTTTATTCGCACAGCTCGTGCCAAGGGTCTCTCTCAACAAACCATCATTTATTACCATGCCTTGCGTGTTGCTATTCTCCCAGTAGTTTCTTACACCGGACCACTCGCTGCTAATCTCCTTACAGGATCGATTGTCGTTGAAACGATTTTTCATATTCCTGGAGCTGGTAGTTTTTTTGTAAATTCTATTCTAAATCGTGATGCTTTCTTATTAGGAGGCATTGTGATTGTTTACTGCACAGTGCTCATTTTTTGTAACTTTTTTGTTGATCTTGTTTATCGCTATTTGGATCCAAGAATTCAATAAGTTTAAGAAAAGGGGGCAGTTCCAGATATTGCGTATTTTGGCACTGCTGTCCAATTTAACCCGGATATTTCGATGAATATGGCATCTTTTTGCAAAACCTTCTCACTGGTTTTCTCGATACTCCCAAACCCGTGAATTTTTTGCTTCAGCCTTCAGACTTCAGTCTTTAGCCTCTCTTTATGCCTCACTCGATTCGCTATTCTATACTATTTTTGTCAGGTATAGTCGTATTTCTTTTGCTTGGCCCTCATTTTTTCCCCAAGAGTTATACTGAACCAAGTAACTTCCCTTTTGCTGCTCCCAGCTGGCAACATTGGTGTGGTACAGATTTGAATGGTCGAGACCTTCTTTATCGAATACTCACAGGCGGGGCAATCTCGGTCTTAGTGGGGTGCTCTGGTGCACTCATTACACTCCTCATTGGAACTTTTTATGGAATGATTGCTGGTTATGTTGGAGGATGGTGTGATGGAGGAATGACACGATTTATCGATATCTTGTATTCGATTCCACGGCTCATTTTTATTTTAATTTTTATCAATCTTTTTAATGAACACTTACAGCAAATTGCAAATCATCTGGGCTGGTCATGGTTGGTTGGCTCCTCTATAATATTAATTTTAATATTAATTCTCGGATTAATTGAATGGCTTACCATGGCACGTCTTGTTCGAGGACAAACGCTTTCCTTAAAAGAACGTCCCTTTGTTGCTGCTGCTCAAATACTGGGTCAACGTCCCGTTGTCATCCTTTGGCGTCACATTTTCCCCAATCTTTTAGGAATTTTACTAGTGACGTTAACGCTCTCTATTCCTGCTGTGATTATTGATGAAGCATTTCTAAGCTTTCTAGGTTTAGGAGTACAAGCCCCAATCTCGAGCTTGGGATCTTTATTAGCAGAGGGAGCTGCCGCTATCAATCCTCTCAAAGGAGCATGGTGGACATTACTTTTCCCAGGAATTTTCTTGGTTCTTCTTTTGCTCACCTTGAATTATCTAGGACATGAATTAAGAGAAGCGCATCTTAAAAAAAGAAATTACAGCTAGCCCGGATGTTAGCTCTTATTTCATGATAATTCGTCGCGAGGCGCCGCGCAAAGCTCATGGATATAAGGCTGGCGAAAAATTTCGATGCAGTGGCTGTATGTTTTATACCGTTTAAATCAAAATTGAAGCCCAATGCAATAGGCATATGCTTTCCGCAAAGTCGTAATAGATTTGCTATGAAGATTTGGGGTAGCTAACGTTACTCCTGTAGCAACGGCATATCACTTGATCTAGAAGTTGAAGCAGGTAAAGATTGGGAAGAAGGAGCTGCAATAAATGCCGTGGGATTCTTCATTTTAAAGTCATCAACTTCGTCATGAACTTTTTTCCACTCTTCTTGAAATTTAGGATTCTTAAGAAATTCTTGAGCCAGATATCTTCCATAGATTTCTCCACCATACACATCATCAGGATAATGCCTTACCAATAAAACCCTATTCCAGGCCTTTTGCCGAGATTCTTGCTTGATTTCTCTTTCTTTTTGCGGAAAAAGATCGAGCAACAAAGTCTCCCATACAAAAGCTCTCGTCGTATGTCCACTAGGATAAGCGTAACCATTTTTTGCTAGTGCCCCATTTGCATCCTTCCAGCTAAAAGGGCGCTTTCTTTGAAAAATACCTTTGGCTGCAACTATGGCTACTTTTGTATCATGAGTCACTTTCTTAAAAAGAAGCGCTGTTATAGGAAGATTGTTTTCATTAAAATCAGAACCGATAGCCTTCTCAAAATCAAAAACACTATCAGTACTCGCCTCCTCTGCTCGAACTACTTGTTGTTTGGTCCGTGTTGCCAATGCCTCTTTTAAAAAGAAAAGGTCTTTGTGTTGACTAGAATCATTATGAGGGGGTTCAGGAAGAACCTCTGTAACATTTAGCGCTGTAATATTTAAAAAATTTGTTTTGGGAATAGAAGAGGCTCGCTGCAATGAAATTAACATTAATAAGAGCAAGAAAAAAAAAGCACAATCTCTTCTATGAGAAGCTATGAAACGATATAAAATAGAAAGCATTTTACGCATAGCGGAATTCTTGGTTGAACAATTTATGAAGATTTAATAAGGCCTCGTCGAGTAGAGCTCGCTCTTCAATAATCTTTTTTTCAGTAGAACAATCTAAAGGATCTGCAATGATTTGTTGATACTGTTGAAGCAGCGGTTTTTTGGGATTGGTAGGACCTAAAGAATAAAGAAGTTTTTTTATGACATCAATCATACTCTGAACTTCTTGAATCTTTTTTAATGCCTCTTCTTCCGTTGTCTCTCCTTCTGCAAGACGTTTTAATTGCTGACATTCAAAGGCTCGACAACGCACAGGACGTTCTTGATAAATAGAGCAGCTCTTATTTTTAAAGGCAGAACAAGGTTGATCAAAAAAATCACATTTTTTTTTGTGTTGAATACGAAGTCCCAATCCTTTAAGAGCTTGTGCTGAGTCTGCCTCTTGTAGGTGCACGGTAGGAAACATGCTCCCATCGCAGCAAAGACCACATCTCTTACAAAGGCGAGAAGCTCCTTCACTCATGGAGTTTTTTTGTAAAACGCCTTAACATTTAGCATGCTCTAGCCTTCTGCTTTTACGAGGCTTAGAAATTTTTTGTTTTTTCTCTCGACCAAAACAATGAGGACAACTTTTTCCTATCTCATAGTGAGGATGTCGCTGATCTTCGAAGGTCAATGGCATTTGGCAGGCAAAACACATTTCTGAACTTGTCTCTTGCAAACTAGGATCTACGCCAACTCGTCGATCAAAAACAAAACATTCTCCCTCATAGTGAGCACCACCACACTCTTTAAAATAGTCAAGAATACCTCCTTCTAATTGGAAAATATTT
>CAYYAN010000049.1:0-9272 GCA_964469825.1 uncultured Chthoniobacter sp.
TCAAAGCCAATATTGCGTTTAATTTTATCAAGTTCCACTTCAGGAAAAATGGATTGCTCTGAAATACCTAAGGTATAGTTACCATTACCATCAAAAGCTTTTGTGGAAACACCACGAAAATCTCTAATACGAGGAAGAGCCATCTTGAGTAGACGCTCCAAAAATTCATACATGATGCGACCTCGCAGTGTTACTTTAGCTCCGATCGCTTGTCCTGCACGAAGTTTAAAATTAGAGATACTCTTCTTTGCAATCGTTTCAACTGGAGATTGGCCTGTAATTAAAGCAAGTTCATCTTTAGCAATTTCAAGTGCCTGTTTTACATCTTGAGCCGATGCAATCGATGTGTTAATTACAACTTTCACCAATTTTGGAACTTGGTGTTTATTTTTATAGCCACGCTTTTTCTGAAGCGCTGGGACTACCCTGTTTTGATAGTCAGTAAAAAGTTCTGCTGCTTGTTGCATGGTATGTTATTTTTCTTGATGAGAAGCAGCTTCCTTTTTGGTCCGCGTCTTCTTTTTAGGCGTTTCTGCTGTTTCAGCTTTGCTATTTTTAGGGCTCTTTTTCGAAGAACTCTTTGCTGCTACAGCTTCGATTAATTTAACATTGGAAATATGAATTGGTCCTTCCTTTTCAATAATTTCTCCCTGAGGGCGATCCTGAGAACGACCAAGATGTTTCTTGATCATGCGAACACCCTCAATAAAAATCTGATTTTTTTCGCGAAGAACGCGAAGGATCTTGCCTTGAGCACCGCGATGGTTCCCGGCTATCACCTTAACGATATCGCCTGTGTTTACGTGAGTCTTAATCATAATGAAAAAATACGGCAGAAATTAAAGAACCTCCGGAGCAAGAGAAACAATTTTCATAAAGTTCTTCTCACGTAATTCACGCGAGACAGGACCAAAAATACGCGTGCCACGAGGATTTTTATCTTTGTCGATAATGACAATTGCATTGGCATCAAAACGAAGGTAAGAACCGTCAGGACGACGAACAGGCTGACAGGTGCGTACAACTACAGCGCGAACAACTTCGCCTTTTTTGACAGTACCACCGGTAGTAGCCTCTTTAACGTTAGCAGTAATAATATCACCAACGTGAGCACAGAGGGTTTTCTTTCCAATAACACCAATCATGGTGGCCATGCGAGCACCAGTATTATCGGCAACTTTGAGACGAGAACGTATGTAAATCATGATTATGAAAACGTAAAATTTATTACTGCGCAACTTGCTTGATGATCTCAATGAGGCGCCAGCGTTTGAGCTTGCTTAAAGGTTTTGTCTCCATGATGGCTACAAGATCACCAACTTTGGCTTCATTTTTTTCATCGTGAACATGAAATTTTTTTACTTGTTTGATAATTTTTCCAAAACGAGGATGAGGAACACGGGTCACTGTTTTTACAATGACAGTCTTATCCATCTTGGTTGAAATGACTTCACCGGAGCGAGTCTTGCGCTGGCTGCGCTCTTGAGTTGTATTAGCGGAAGCATTCATCAGTAAATCTTAGTTTGTCTTTTTGGTCAGGATGGTTTGGAGACGTGCGATTTCACGACGTGCTGCCTTCATTAAATGAGGCTTCTCCAATTGCCCAGCTTGTTGCTGAAGGCGAAAATGAAAGATCTCTTGACGCAATTCTTTTGTTTTTGCGATAAGTTCTTTAGGTGTCAATTCTTTGATTTCAGTGATAGTCATAGGTCAATCAATGCTGCTGCCAGATGTTGTTGCGTGGTGACGTGTCACAAACTTCGTACGAATCGGAAGTTTGTTGGCTGCGAGTCTCAATGACTCTCTGGCCACAGATTCAGGAATGCCATCCAGTTCAAAAAGAATATTTCCAGGACGTACGGTAGCAACCCAATATTCAGGCTGACCTTTACCTTTACCCATTCGAGTTTCTGGAGGACGCGCTGTTACTGATTTGTCAGGAAAGATGCGGATCCAAAGTTTTCCTTTTCGCTTCATGTTACGTGTTAGTGCAACACGAGCTGCCTCGATCTGAGTATTGGTAATCCAAGCACGATCGAGCGTTTGCAATCCAAATTCACCGAAATCGATCTTCAAATTGCGAGAAGCAATGCCCTTGCGACTTCCACGCTGGGTCTTACGGTACTTAACTCTTTTTGGTAATAAAGGCATAACTTAATTTAAAGGTAAACTTGATTTTAAAATTTTGATTTAAGCGGCAGCAGGTACTGCTTGGCGTACATCAGCAGATTCTGATTTTTTGCAGATCCAACATTTGATTCCGATTTTACCAGCCATGGTGTCAGCTTCTGCAAATCCGTAATCGATGTTTTTACGAAGAGTGTGCAGTGGAATTGTTCCTGCTCTTACAATTTCTGTACGAGCAATTTCACTACCTCCTAAACGACCAGAAGCACGAATCTTGATACCTTCTGCACCAAGATCCATGGCTAGCTGCATCGCTTTTTTCATAGCACGACGAAATCCAATACGACGTTCTAATTGATTGGCGACACTTTCTGCTACGAGTGTAGCATCTAGCTCAGGTTGCTTTACCTCAACGATGTCAACCTTAGCTTGTTTACCACCGGCTAGTAAAGAAATTTCTTGTGTCATGTTTTCAATTTCAGATCCTTTGCGGCCAATCACAACACCAGGACGAGCTGTAACGATCGTTACACGAACGCTATTCCAAGCACGCTCAATAACGATGCGAGAGACAGCTGCTGACTTTAATTTTTTCTTCAGTGTCGTACGAATCTTAGTATCTGCATGAAGAAATTCTGCAAATTCTTTTTCAGAGGCATACCAACGTGAACTCCAATCACGAGTGAGAGGAAGTCGGAATCCGATGGGGTTGACTTTTTGTCCCATAAATTTGAAAGCGGTTTAAGAGTTTAAGAGTTGAAAGGTTTAAGAGTTTACTGATTCATTTACTGGCTCAGAAGCAGCTTCTAGGACAGGTTCAGCAACTTTTTCTTTTTTAGAAGAAGTTTTTTTAGGAGCTTTTGAAGCAGGTTTTTTCTTGCTTTTGGCCTTATCTCGCGCAGCACGACTTGTGATTGGAACTTCGTCTGTTAAAACAATACGAATATGACTTGTTCTCTTACGAATCGGACTAGCACTACCACGTGCTCTAGCCATAATTCGATTGAGTGTCGGAGCTTCTCCGATGACTGCTTCTTTAATAACAAGCACTTCAGGATGAAGATTATTATTTTGTTCTGCATTAGCAATAGCGCTCTTGAGAGTCTTAGCAATAAGAGGAGCAGCTTTTTTCGGAATGAATTTTAGCTTGGCAAGCGCTTCCATAGCAGGAAGACCTTGTATCTCCCGCGTGACTTCACGAGCCTTAAAAGGAGAAATTTTAGCGTAACGATAAATGGAAAGGACTTGCATGTTACAAAATTACTTAGTTACTTTTGCCGTGTGTGAACCGTGTTTCTTAAAGACACGGGTTGGAGAAAACTCCCCTAACTTGTGACCAACCATGTTTTCTGTAACGAAAACAGGAATGAAAGAACGTCCGTTATGAACGTTGAAAGTATGCCCAACGAAATCAGGTGTGATCGTGGAGCGACGCGACCAAGTTTTGATCGGCTTTTTGATGTTCGTCTCATTGAGCTTATCGATTTTTTCGAGAAGCTTCCATTCAACGAAAGGACCTTTTTTTAGTGATCGAGCCATAGGAAATTATTTCTTTTTACGACGTTGAATAATGAATTTATCAGAAGCCTTACGCTTTTGACGGGTTTTAAATCCTTTTGAAAGCTGACCCCATGGGCTCATTGGATGATGACGTCCGCCACCACCTTTGCTCTTTCCTTGTCCACCACCCATTGGGTGATCAACAGGGTTCATCGCCATACCACGTGTTTGCGGGCGAACCCCAAGCCAACGACTGCGACCAGCTTTACCGCTAGAAACATTCATATGCTCGACATTGCCAACTTGACCAATTGTCGCATAGCACTCTTCATTAATTTTACGCAATTCTCCAGAAGCCATTTTTACAAGAGCATAACCAGCTTCACGATTGCTAAGAATAGCCTGAGAGCCTGCACTGCGAACAATTTGCCCTCCACGGCCTGGAGTCAGCTCAATATTGTGAAGAGCCAAACCAAGAGGAATACTCTTAAGTGGAAGAGCATTACCAAGGGAAGGTTCTACTTGTTCCCCGGCAGCAACCTTTGTTCCAACTGTAATTCCAGCTGGTGCTAATATATAAGCTTTTTCCCCATCTGTATATTGGAGAAGGCAAAGGCGAGCGCTACGGTTTGGATCGTATTCGATGGCAATAACTTCAGCAATAGCATCGCGACGAGAGCGCTTGAAATCAATGATCCGATATCGTTTTTTATGACCACCGCCACGATGGCGTGCAGTCTTGCGGCCAACATTATTACGGCCACCAGTCCGATGCTTAATTTCGGTCAGCGATTTTTCAGGAGAGCTCTTCGTAATTTCTTCAAACGAAGGAAGCGCCTTGAAACGCTGTGAAGGAGTGAGAGGTCTAAAAGTCTTAAGAGCCATAAGAAAAGATGAGGTTATGCAATATCAATTTTATCGCCAGGAGCTAAGCTCACAATGGCTTTTTTCCAGTGAGCACGACGGCCAAAGTCGGCACGACGTTCTCTTTTTTTCTTACCAGCGTATTGCATTGTACGTACTGATACGACACGCTTTTTAAAAAGTTGTTCGATAGCTTTTTTGATTTCAATCTTGTTAACAGCAGGGTCAACACGAAAAACATATTGATTTAGCTTTTCAGAAATCAAACTAGCTTTTTCACTAATGTGAACTTTACGAATGATGTGAGTGGCTTCCTTCATAAGTGAAAAATTAGGCGAGACGTTGTCCAAGAGCCAAAAGGGCCTCTTGAGTTATGATGATTTTGTCGAATGCAAGAAGATTTTCGGTATTCACTTCAGCTGCACTCATAAGAAGTGCGTTCTGAACATTCCGAGCACTAAGAAAAGTATTTTTTGAAAAGGTTGGAGCAATGACGAGGGTACTCTTAGCGCCACCAGTCAGTTGAGATAGAAGCTCAACAAATGATTTAGTCTTAACTTCTGTAATTTCAAAAGAAGGAACAGAGAAGACATCACCAGCAAGCACACGTGCACTTAAGGCCTTACGAAAAGCAAGTTTCTTAACACCTTTTGTGGTGTTTTTTGCATAGGAACGAGGATGAGGACCATGAACAACACCTCCCCCAACCCAAACAGGAGAACTAAAATAGCCAGCACGAGCACGGCCAGTTCCTTTTTGTTTCCATGGCTTTCTACCAGAAAGATTCACGGTGGCTTTGGTTTTGACGCATGCAGTACCGCTGCGACGATTTGCCCTCATGGCGACCACGACATCATGAACGGCTTGCGTTCCTTTACCGTTTTCGATGAGTTCAATGCTAGCTTTTTTGGCTAGTTCTAGAGTTAGTAAATGTGCTTTCATGTTCTATCGTCTCGTTGAAGCAGTTAATTTTTTTTAGGCGCTGCTTTTTTCTTAGCAGGACGCACCATGACATATGTTCCTTTTGCGCCTGGAACGGCACCGCTGATAAGAATAACACCATCGGCTTCGCGCACTTGAACAATTTCAAGATTTTGTGTTGTGATTCGCTCATGACCCATATGACCAGGCATTCCCATGTTTTTCCAAACACGACCTGGAGTCAAACGATTTCCGATAGCACCGTTACGACGATGCATCATTGATCCGTGTGTCTCTGGCTGACCAGCAAATTTAAAACGGCGAACAACACCTTGAAAACCTTTTCCTTTGGAGGTGCTAATAACGTCAACAAATTGACCATCTTGAAAATTAGTCACTGACCAAACACCAAGTTCAGGAGCTACAGTTCCTTCCGCAAGGCGAAACTCACGTTGAAAACGTTTTGGAGCCGAACCTGATTTCTTAAAATGACCAAGCTGAGCTTTCGTAGAACGATGCTCTTTCTGATCATCATAACCGAGCTGAACAGCATCATACCCATCTTTAGCTTTATTCTTGATCTGCAAAACTTGATTATCACGGACATCAACGACCGTTACAGCACGAATAACACCTTTCGCGTCATAAACGCGAGTCATGCCAATTTTTTTTCCGAGAATTCCTAGTGTCATAACAAATAGAATATTTAGATTTTAATAGAAATGTCGACTCCAGCAGGAAGGTTAAGCTTCCGAAGTTCATCAACGGTCTTCGCTGTTGGCTCAACAATATCAAGCAAACGCTTGTGTGTTCTTATTTCAAATTGATCCATTGACTTTTTGTCAACGTGAGGAGAACGATTTACTGTGAATTTTTCAATATGAGTAGGAAGAGGAATAGGTCCAAGAACCTTTGATCCGGTGCGCTTCGCTGTCTCTACAATTTCCAATGCGGAAATATCAAGGAGGCGAAAATCAAAACCTTTAAGTCGAATGCGAATGCGATGTCCAGCAGCCATAAGAAATTTTAAGTGAAAAGGTTAAGTTTAAGTTAATTCTTTTGATCGAGAACGGCTGCCAACACTTGCGCTGGCACTTGTTCAAAGTGAGAAGGTTCCATGGAATAAGCAGCACGCCCTTTGGAAAGAGAACGAATCGCTGTTGCATAACCGAACATTTCGGCTAAAGGCACTTCAGCGTTGACGCTCGTACTAACTGTTTTTGTTTCAATAGACATGATTTTTCCGCGACGGCGATTGAGATCCCCCATGATATCACCTTGATATTCTTCAGGAGTAATCGCTTCAACTTTCATAATCGGCTCAAGTAAGATCGGCTTTGCTTTTTTGAGAGCATCCTTGAGCGAGAAGATCGCCGCCATTTTAAAGGCAAGTTCGTTTGAGTCAACGTCATGATAAGAACCATCAACGATATCAATGTGCAGATCGATAACAGGGTAACCTCCAACAACACCATTAAGTGTTGCTTCATTCAGACCCTTGATGACAGCAGGAATATATTCTTTCGGAATTGTTCCACCAACGACTTTATTTTCAATAGTAATTCCTTTTCCACGTTCGTTTGGCGTTATCTTGATGATCACGTGACCGTATTGTCCACGACCACCAGATTGCTTGACAAGTTTCCCCTCTCCATCTGCAGACATAAGGGCTGTTTCTTTGTAAGCGATTTGCGGTTTTCCAGAAGCAGCATCAACTTTAAATTCACGCAACATGCGGTCTCGGATGATTTCAAGATGCAATTCACCCATTCCAGCAATAATTGTTTGTCCAGTATCTTCGTTCGTAAAGACACGGAAGGTCGGATCTTCTTCAGAAAGACGCTGTAATGCATTAGCCATCTTCTCTTGATCTGCCTTGGTCTTAGGCTCAATCGACATGGAAATAACAGGATCAGGGAAAGAAGGAGGCTCTAATAGAATAGCATGGTCTTCATCACAAAGCGTGTCACCAGTAGTGATGTTTTTAATACCAACAATCGCAGCGATATCACCCGAGTAACAGGTTTCAATATCCTCACGTTTATCAGCTTGAATCTGAATCAAACGACTAATCCGTTCGCGTTTGTGCGTACGAGGATTGTAGACAGTGTCACCTTTGCTCAATTTTCCGGAATAAACACGGAAGAAAACAAGCTTTCCAACAAAAGGATCACTCCAAAGTTTAAAAGCCAAGGAGCAAAAAGGCTCAAAGTCATTTGTAACAGCTAACTTCTCAGCGTGAGTGTCAGGATCCATTCCTTTGGCAGCTTCAATATCAATTGGGCTCGGAAGGTAGTCAACAACGGCGTCAACAAGGTATTGAACTCCTTTGTTTTTGAAAGCTGAACCACCAGCAACAGGAACAAAGCGATTAGCAATAGTTTGTCTCCGGATTGCTTTTTTTAAATCTTCACGAGTTACCGGCTTCTCCTCCAAGAAAAGATTGCCGACTTCTTCGTCTAAATCCATCATCTGATTGATCAAATCATCGTAGGCAGCTTTTGCCATGTCGACATGATCCGCAGGAATTTCCTGAATCGTATAAGTTGATCCCATGCTACTGTCATCAGCATAAAGCACAACTTTTTGGTTAACGACATCGATTTGACCGCGCAAATTATCTTCAGCACCAAGCGGAATCAAAATTGGCCAAGCGTTCGCACCAAGTTTCGTACGCATGTCATTAACAGCATTCGCAAAATTAGCTCCGGTGCGGTCCATTTTATTAACGAAAGCAATACGCGGAACACCATATTTATTAGCTTGACGCCAAACTGTCTCAGATTGAGGCTGTACACCAGCTACACCACAAAACACCGCAATCGCACCATCAAGAACACGAAGCGAACGTTCTACCTCAGCAGTAAAATCAACGTGCCCCGGGGTGTCAATAATGTTAACGCGCTGGCTAATATTTGGAAAAAGTTTAACAACATCTTCTTCAACGCGTTGCTTCCAACTGCAGGTTGTAGCCGCAGAAGTAATGGTAATACCGCGCTCTCTCTCTTGCTCCATCCAGTCCGTAACGGTCGTTCCTTCATGAACTTCACCAATCTTGTGGATCATGCCTGTATAGAAAAGAACACGCTCTGTCAATGTTGTTTTTCCAGCATCAATATGAGCACAAATTCCAATATTGCGCGTTCTTTCTAATGGAAAAGCGCGATCCGGAGAATTCGGATTGGAAGAGGGGTTCTTAGACATATAAAACAGAAATCAAGTAAATTAATAGTGAGGCCTACCAGCGGAAATGAGCAAAAGCTCGGTTTGCTTGAGCCATTTTGTGAAGATCGTCCCGCTTTTTGATAGCAGCACCTTGTCCAGCAGCAGCATCTTTGAGTTCGTTAGCTAATGCTTTAGCCATCGGAACCCCCTTACGCTTGCCCGCAAAAGTAACAAGCCAGCGCATAGCCAATGCAAGAGAACGGTCCATTGCTACTTCCATAGGAACTTGATAAGTTGCACCACCAACACGGCGACTCTTTACTTCAAGACGAGGACGAACATTTTCAATAGCTTTTTGAAGAACATCCAACGGATCGATTACTTCAGCTCCAGAGCGAGTTGTTTCAATAGCATTGTAAACGATTTTTTCAGCAATCGATCGTTTTCCGTCACGCATCACCGAGGTAATAAGACGCGCAACTAACGGATTAGCATACCGAAGATCTTGTTTAACTTCTTTATGGATGACGCGTTTACGGCGGGACATAGGATCAGGAGTTCAGGTTACAGGAAAGAGTTTGTATTATGTTATTTTTTCTTAGTAGCTGCTTTATCTTCAGCACCAGGTTTAGGACGTTTAGCGCCATACTTCGAACGACTACGGCGACGACCATCAACACCAAGACTATCAAGAG
>CAYYAN010000050.1:0-9251 GCA_964469825.1 uncultured Chthoniobacter sp.
CAGCAGCCATCGGCGTTCCCGGCTTTCGCAGTAGAGAGGGATGAAATATCCGGGTATACATCTGGCTCTCGCAAGCCGCAGCAGAATTGCCGTGAAATCCGGGTTAATGAGGAGGCGTTTGGAACATTCTTATTGCTGCCGCATTACCAAAGGAATAGAATGCGCCATCAATCAGCCAATCATTATGCGATGCTATCTTGATTCCAGCGTTCTAGAAGTAGAAGAAATTTTACAACGTAGTGAGACAAAAGATTAAAAAGATTTTCTTTTTGCTGATCGCAGCAATTTGTTTCGTTACTCTTTGCTGCAAGCAAGGCTTAAAGTTAAATTTTCAATTTCAAAGACTAAAAACAGTTTAAAAAATCTTGCTTTAAACGAGATACCAGAACGATAACTTTCAAAGAATAAATATATGACTACTGTTCGTTATCTCTGTCAGCGCTGCACCAACTGTTGTCGTTGGCCTGGTTTAGTAAGGATTGGTGAAAAAGAAATTACGGAGATTGCTCGTTTTTTGGAGTGCTCCGAATATGAATTTATCCAGCAATACACAACATTACGTCCAAATCGAGATGGGCTCGCGCTCTTGGATCATCCCGATGGATCCTGTATTTTTTTAAAAGGCAATGACTGCAGTATTCAAAAAGTGAAACCGCAGCAATGTCGTGATTTTCCCAATGGGTGGAATTTTCCAGGATGGCGTGAGGTTTGTGAAGCGATTGAGGTTTGATAGCAGGAAGTCTCTTCTGACTGAAAGACGGTGTTGGGAGTCACGATAAAATTCATGATCACATCATGTTCTTCTCGAGGAATGGAGGGAACAATTTGGCAGTCCCATGCAATGCCGACTTTGAGTGCATGACACTGAGGATCTTGTAACAGTCGATCAAAATAACCAGATCCTCGTCCCAGTCGCCCCCCTTGGTGATCAAAAGCTAGCCCTGGAATCAAGGCTAAATCAACTTCTATCAGGGATCGTTGATTCCATGTTGTTGGATCTGGTTCTTGAATTTGATGAGGTCCTTTTATCCATGATGCTCCTGAAAACCATTCGTAAAGTTTGAGTTCATGGCCATCAATGCGTGGAAAACAAAAGCGATGAGATGAATCTTTTAAAAAACTTCTTAAGTCAGGTTCATGAGCAATCGGGGAGTAGACTAAAATGGTATGACTTTTAGACCAAAAAGGGAGCATCTGAATTTGAAATAAAAGTTGTTTTAGTTCGGATATTTCATCGCCTTCGTTGCGAGAGTGATGAAATATTTGTGCTCGTGATGAAATAGATTTCTCTTTAAGAATCTTTTTCATCTGCTCGCGTAACATTTTTTTTTCTTGCTGTAGCATAAAAGATTTCGATTAATCTTCCTATAAAGCCATGGATTCTATCTCCAACAATTCTAATATTAGTGAAATGAATCCTCTTTCTCCAGGATCATTTTCTCATGAGGCACCAAGTCGTCCTGATTCAAAAGATGCTGGAGAATTATTAGGGACTCCTATGACTGTTGTTTCGCCATCTCATCCAGGTGGTTTAGGTCACGCTGATCCTTCACAGGGATTTGTCAGTGTCAGTTCCCAGGTAGGTATACCTCTCAATCACTCTTCTATGAGCTTGGTAGAGTCTGAGCGTTCAGGTGAGACCTCAAGACTGGAAACAAATTTTACTCCGATTCCTCTTCAAGAAGGAAAATTTTCCTTAGAAAAAACGAATCAAGCAAAAGCTCTTCTTCGAGAAAAAATCGAGACTGCAAGAGCTATGCGGATTTCTCCAACGGTATCATTCAAGGCTGAGAGAGAGAAGTCTCAGCAGCAATATCTTAAAAACTTAGAAAAGACGTTAGAAGTTATCACAGATATGCCTTGTTTTGATGATCAAGAGACAACTAATAGTATTGATGGAAAAATATCGAGAACAGTAAATACCATTTTGGAGTTAAATGAGGCCATTCACAATGAGCTTGATGAGTTGCATGATGCAACGATGTCTGAAAGGCAAAGAATAGCAGGTGAGGGTGATTACTCTGGAATAGGGAATGCACGAGAAGCTGTGCTCCATTTTGTCGACTATTTGCAAGAGTTAAAAGAAGGAAACTTCGACCAAGCTTTAGAAAGTTTTTGCTTAGGACACAAATGTGAGGCTGTTTTTAAAGAGCAAAAAGCTTCTCAAGAAAATCAAAGGGATCTTAGCTTGGTGTATAAAAAAGCATCAAAACTATATGCTCAAGCACTTGAAGCCATAAAGGAAGAGGCGGAAGAGTTCGAGGATTTACAACAAGCTGCAGAAATGTTGATGTTGGCAGGAAAAGCATTGAGCCAAAATAAAAAAAGTAGCGCTCTTCTTTATCAAGAGGCAGGAGAGTGTTTTTATAAGGCTTCTCAAAGAAGTCAATCAGCTGAAAATAGACACAATTTCTTTCAAGAGTTAAAAGAATGTGTGATTTTGAGGAATGCAGGAGTCAGTTTTTATCGTGCTGCTACGATAGCAAATGAAGAGGGCAAGTCCATTTTAGTTGATGTCTACAAACAATTAGGAACCATACAGTCTCATCAAGCAGAAGCGATTATAAAAAAGAAGATACAAGCTTCTCACTATTATGAAGAGGCAGAGAGCCTCATGAAGGATATCTTTGATGATAAAAACAATAAAGATTACGAGAGTACGCAATTTTTATTGGATGCTGCTTTTTATGCTGATTCTATTGGAAATGTCATACTAAGTGAAAAGTTGGTTTCTATCAATTACCAAGAGGCATATGATCTTCAAAAGCTAGCGGTGAGTAAGCAGCTAGAAGGCTTTAAGGGAATAGCGGATAGTTATAAAAAAGCAGCCACTTGTAGTTTCAAAGCCACAAGTGCACAACGAAATGGAAAACAAATTCTACGGTCAATATGGGAGCGAACAGCAAGGTGTTATTGTAGCCTCGCTGAGGAACAAGAGAGAGGGGGTAAAGATCATGATCCTATCATTCAGCTTTTTAAAGCAGCTGTGAAATATCATGAAATTGAGGTTAAGGAAATAGAAGAAGATCGCAATCTTAGTAAAGAAACAAAGGTTGCTTTAGAAGAAGCGTCAATAAGTTTCTTGTTTGCAGCAGAAGCGTTACAACGAGGTGAAGAAAATTTATCGGAAGCTCATCGCAACTATGCTAAAAGCCAGTACATATTAGCCGTTGTTAGAACACCCAGATTATACCAATATCTCTCTAATCAAGAAAAAGCTATTCTTGGAAATAAAGAACCGATTTCAAGTCAAGCATTGATTCAATATTGGGAAAAAGGAGTGTCGAGTAATTATAATATCCTGAAACAACTGAAAGCAGGACGTCTTCCCATGGAAGAGAAATATCCGGGATAGTAGGATCATTTGACGCTTCTTGCTTTCTCTCGTATATTAGTTCCTCTATGAATGAGGTTCTGGATAATTCAAAAAAGCGCGTGGTCGTTGGTATGAGTGGTGGCGTTGATTCTAGCGTGGCGGCCTATTTGCTAAAGCAGCAAGGATGGGAAGTCATTGGAGTGACGATGAAACTCTGGCCTCAAGATTGTATGTCGCGTGCTGAAGATAAATGCTGCGGGCCTCAAGCCATTGCTGACGCACGAAATGTAGCTCATGCACTTGGCGTGCCGCACTATGTCATCGATGAAGCGGTTCCGTTTGAGCAGCAAGTGATCAATTATTTTTCAGAAGAGTACAAACTCGGTCGGACTCCTAATCCGTGCGTCATGTGCAATGAAAAATTAAAATTTGGTAATCTTTGGGATAAGGCTACAGCGCTTGGTGCAAACTACATTGCGACTGGGCATTATGCAATTGTTGAACACACGTCTGAGCGAGCTGTTCTGCGTAAAGGGATCGATGAGACGAAAGACCAATCATATTTTCTTTTTAGTCTCCGAGATATTCAGCTCCAACGCGCGCTGTTTCCATTGGGACAGTTGACGAAACAAGAGATTAGGGCCATTGCTCGTGAACTCGGTCTCAAAGTTGCTGAAAAGCAAGACAGCCAGGAAATTTGTTTTGTTCCGGGCAAAGATTATAAAGCGTTTTTAAAAAGTCGTGGCGATGTTTTTCAGCCAGGACGATTTTATGACACCGAAGGAAAAGATCTTGGGCCACATGACGGCATTGAACTTTTTACAATTGGTCAGCGGAAAGGCTTGCCTGGGGGATCTCCTTATCCGCTCTATGTTGTCGATATCGATGCAGCCGGAGGGCGTGTAATTTTGGGGCGCGAAGGTGATCTCTTGTGTCAGGAATTTGAGGTTGATCGTCTCAACTGGTTGAGCAAGATCCCTGATGAGAAAAAAATTCTTTCTGTGCGCGTGCGCCATGGGCACGAAGGCACAGCTGCAACAATCGTACTGCTTGAAAACGATCGTGCGCTTATTCGCCTTACAGAACCGCAACGTGCCGTCACTCCAGGGCAAGCAGCTGTTTTTTATGATGAAGATTTAATTGTGGGTGGAGGGTGGATTGTGAAGCGACATCATTTATGAAAATGAAAAAAAAAGATGTTCAAAAAATAAATTCACCGTTCGACCCGATTGAGGAAATCATCGATGAAATCAGGCAAGGTCGGATGGTTATTGTGACTGATGATGAGGATCGTGAAAACGAAGGAGACCTTGTCATGGCGGCTGAAAAAGTAACGCCTGAAAAAATGGCTTTTATGATTCGCTATACGGGAGGTGTTGTTTGCATGCCTCTGAGTCATGATATTGCAGATCGATTAAAACTCCCTTTGATGACCGAAACAAATACTTCTAAATTTGGAACAGCTTTTAGCATCAGTATTGAAGCTGCTTCGGGGGTGACCACTGGGATTTCTGCTGCCGATCGGGCTTGCACTGTTTTAACAGCAATTCATCCTGATTGTTCTCCTGAATATCTTTGTCGTCCGGGTCATGTTTTTCCTTTGCGAGGAGCTGATGGAGGAGTGTTAAAGCGTGCAGGCCATACGGAGACATCCATCGATTTAGCACAGCTTGCAGGGCTTCGTGGTGGTGCTGTTCTGAGTGAACTCATGCATGATGATGGAACGATGATGAGGTTACCTGATCTTTTAAAATTCAAAAAAGAGCATGGACTTAAGATGTGTGCCATTCGGGATTTGATCGCTTATCGTCGTCAACGTGAAAAGCTTGTTGTACGAGAACAGGAAATTTTTCTTCCAACGGAATACGGAGATTTTCAACTTTTTCTTTATCGCACAACACTTGATGATCAGCAGCATCTCGCCTTAGTTAAAGGTCCGATTGATTAACTTAAATCAAATCTTGTCCGCGTGCACAGCGAATGCGTTTCGGGAGCTATATTTGGATCGAAGCGATGTGATTGTGGAGATCAACTTCATCTCGCTATGAAACAAATTCAAGAAAGTGGGCATGGAGTTCTTGTTTACATGAGGCAAGAAGGGCGAGGAATTGGGCTTGCTGCAAAAATTCATGCTTACAAATTGCAAGAGGAAGGACTTGATACAGTTGAAGCTAATGCCAAATTAGGCTACCCTTCAGATCTCCGTGATTATGGCGTGGGAGCACAGATTCTTTTTGATCTTGGGGTTCGTCAACTTCGTTTGCTGACTAACAATCCAAGAAAGATCGTTGGCTTGGAAGGCTTTGGCATGAAGGTTGTCGAGCGTGTGCCGCTTCAATCATCCGTCAATCAACACAATAAAAGATACCTTGCTACCAAAAAAAATAAAATGGGGCATCTGTTGTGATACAATCCTTTTTTAAATTTGTCGAAGGCAATTAACTTTCACTCTTTACCTATTACTTCTTGGCATGTCCCTTTATTTTCCAGAACGTCCCATGAGCTCTTTAAAGCATGCGCCGCGAATTAGCATCATTGCAAGTCGCTATAATCAATCTTTTGTTGAGGTGATGTTAGAGCAGGCAAAACAAGAACTCTTTGCAATTGTTCCAACAACAAAAATTGAGGTGACACGTGTTCAAGGTGCTTTTGAAATTCCTGTTATTGCTAACATGGTAGCGAAACATCATTCTCCTGATGCCATCATCGCTCTTGGTGTTATTCTTCAAGGAGAAACAGCGCATGCTCGTCTTATTGGAACTGCTATTACCGATGCGTTGATGAGACTTTCTCTCGATCATTCTCTTCCTGTCATTCATGAAGTTCTCTTGCTCGAGCATGCAGAGCAAGCTGCCGAGCGCTGCCTGTCGGATTCTGTTAATCGTGGAGTGGAAGCTGCACGAGCAGCTTTTGTAGCGATAGAAGCTGCAAGAAAAGTGAAAGGTGAAATTTATTTATGAGTGTTCGTCGAGAAGGGCGTGAAGCAGCCATACAGTTTCTTTATCAATATGATCTGGGAGGTGATCTTACCTCTGAAGATCTTGCTAACTTTTATACTTTTCGAGGAATTAGCCCTGCGGCACGACGGTTTTCTCAAAAACTCATCGAAGGAATATTGCCTGAAAAAATAAAAGAAATTGATAGGCTTATTCAAAAGCATGCTAAAAATTATGAACTAAAGCGTCTCTCAGCTGTTGATCGTAATATTTTACGCTTGGCACTTTATGAATTTCTCTCAGGCGAGGGAACCCCGACGCCCGTTATTATTGATGAGGCGATTAGTATCGCTAAAAAATATGGAACCGAACAATCAGGACGCTTTGTCAATGGCGTATTGGATGAGATCCAGCGAACGCTTAAACAGCATAGTTTAATTTAATTTCACAATGGGCTTTTTAACAAACTTATTAAATAAATTTGGTTTTCAACAAGGAGCGCCTGTTGACTGGGATGAGCTCGAGGCAACGCTTTGGCAAGCTGATTTAGGAAGTGGTGTCGTTGCTTCCATGATGACGCAACTTCGTGAGCAGAAAGGAACTTTTGATGCTTCTACGGTTTTGAAGGCAGCGCGAGAAGTTCTTGGAACATTATTACCGGAACAAGCCGTGCCACTCTCTCCTCGTTCAGAAGGTCCTGTCGTTATTTTTTTAGTAGGAGCTAATGGAACAGGAAAAACAACTAGTGCTGCAAAGTTGGCTCATTATTTAAAAAAGCAAGGTCATTCTGTTTTGCTAGCAGCGGCAGATACTTTTCGCGCTGCTGCAATTGGGCAGCTTCAATTGTGGGGAGAGCGACTTGGAATCGAAGTTGTAGCAAGTCAATATGGTGCTGATCCAGCAGCGCTTTGTCATGATGCTTTCATGAAAGCACAACGGTTGCATTCAGATTTTTTAATATGCGATACGGCAGGGCGTTTGGCTAATAAATCAAATTTGATGCAAGAATTAGCTAAGGTAAAACGAGCTGTTGCTAAGCTAGATGCTTCTGCACCACATCAAATACTTTTCGTTACGGATACGACAACGGGTAGTAATGCTGTCATTCAAGCAAAAGAATTTCATTCAGCAATAAAGTTGACAGGGGTAATCCTTACTAAAATGGATGGAGTTGGCAAAGGAGGTGTCGCCGTTGCGATTGCTCGTGAAATTGAAGTCATGCCTCTGTTCTTGGGCTGTGGTGAGGGGATTGAAGATTTTACTCTTTTTGAAAGGGAAGCTTTTTTAGAAAATGTGTTATAATCCTAAAAACGTGAATGAAAATAAAAAATGGTTTTGGACAGCGGTGATTTTTCCTGTAACCTCCATCCTGCACTCTGTAATCTATTTTTCATGATATCACCAACTTGGATTCGTTTTCAGTGGAAGACCACAACACTTCCTTCTCTCCCTCAATGTGACTCGCGGTTGATTATTCGCAATGCCACCCCTGCGGAGCAAAGTTCTATTTTAAAAGTAACGTTGTTAGCACTCTCCATGAATACTGACTGGCATGATGGAACTCATGAAGTGCAAGAGTTGATTGAGGCAGCTGTTAAAAAAGCCTTTTCCGCAGAAAAGGAGCCTTCTTGTCTAGTTGCAGCACACGGTTCCCGCATTATTGCCGCTTCATTATTGGACTATAATCCAGAGACAACGAATCATTTAACAAGTGGGCCATGGGTTCTTGCTGAATATCGGAATCGAGGTATTGGAACAGCGCTCTTGTGGTCTTCGCTTCAGCGGTTAGGCGACCATGGAATCACTTCTGCATTTGGAATAACGCGTAAAAATAGTATCGCAGCTAAATTTATCTATCCTAAATTTGGAGGAACGATAGAACATCTCTCTGCGCCAATTCAAAAAGAATTAGTTTTTTGAAAACGACATTGTTCACTTGCTCTTCATTCGTAGCAGTGAATCTCCAATGCAGTTTACGAGAATCTAGTTTAGTTAGATATTGCCTTGTGGTGTAACGGTAGCACAGCAGACTCTGAATCTGTTTGTCATAGTTCAAATCTATGCAAGGCAGCGCAAGAAAAATTTCTTTAGCTTTTAGTCTTCAGCTTTTTTTGGGCACGTAGCTCAAAACCCGAGCCGGAGGTAAATTGCGTAGGACAATACGATGTTTTTTATGCTGCAGGAAATGGTCTGTAGCTCTTTTTTGAAAATGTCGCGCGTGAGAGCTGATGCTAGAGCCGAGATAAGTAAAGGTTCGAAAAATTCCATCGGGTCGCAATGATTGCTCTGTTGCTGTTAAAATACGCTCTTGCAAAGAAGGTGGCATGTTAGCAAATGGAAGCCCTGAAATAATTAAGCGTGCTGGTCCAAGATTATAATGTTTGAGAAGTTGAACTGTCTCTTCTGCAGAACCATGGTGGAAGAGCATTTCAGGAAATCGGCGATATAATGCCTTGCATAAATGCAAGTCATATTCGATACCAAGATAGCGAATTCCTTGCGGTAAATGTTGACGTAGAAGATGGGTAAAGGGTCCTGTTCCTGGTCCATACTCAATGACAACATCGCCTGATTGAAAGGTGATATCTTCAATCATGGCTTGAGCAAGATGCTGAGAGCTTGGCCAGATTGAGCCTACTGCATGAGGCTTCATGATGAAGCGAGTCAAAAAATGGAGTCTACTGCGAAGCGAATGTGGAGAATGTTTTGACATGATTGTCCTAAAGACTAAAGGTTGAAGGCTGATGGCTGAAGGAAATTCTTTATTCTTTACTCATGATCTATACCATTCGCGTTTGATTTTTAGGTTTTGTTAATTGCTCTGTTTCTCTCTAGCATCGTTATCGGATCTTGCGTTATGCCTGCATAGCGCTGCGATCCTCTGCCTTGCTAGCCCGGATATTTCACTCCTCTCTACTGCGAAAGCCAGGAAAGCCGATGGATACTGCGTTAGACTTGAATTTTGATCAGGACAGTATGGACTCATACAGCCCTGATAA
>CAYYAN010000051.1:0-692 GCA_964469825.1 uncultured Chthoniobacter sp.
ACCATTCAAAAGATGAAGCTCCAGGAAAAACACCATGAAGAAAAAGCAGCGGTTCACCTGTGCCTGATGTATGATAGACAATTTCTCCCGAAGCCGTATTGACCATGCGTGTTGCAAAAACAGGTGGTGAAATCGCATCGGAGAGTGGTCTTCGTAGCTGGCGCTTCCAACCGAAACGGACTGCCAACGCAAGTGCTCCCACAAGTCCCATTCCAAAACCAGCGCCAAGACTCATTTTACGGGAGAGAGAATGATTGTACTCGGAGTTTAGATCTAATTTTCGTTTCGACATTGATTGTTGCTTCGGGCTAATCCCATTTTCATTCATTTACTTAGAGCTCTAAAAATAGAGAACGGGACATGAATAAATGTCATGAGAGGTCAGTTAAATTTTCAATTGTTGTGAGGCAACAAGTTGAACTTGACTAGACCCTTTGATAATTTTTCCAATAATTTTTCCGCGAAGTTGTTGAGCAATCTGATGGGCCTCTTTAGCTGAGACGACGAAAACCATGCCGATGCCCATGTTGAAGACGCGGTACATTTCTTCGGTGGAGATATTGCCTTTTTCTTGGATCAACTTCCACAGGGGCGGGACTTGCCATGAATTCAAATTAATAACTGCGCTCAAGTTTTCTGGCAACACACGCGGAATATTTTCAATGAATCCGCCGCCTGTGAGATGCGCCAGT
>CAYYAN010000051.1:702-2495 GCA_964469825.1 uncultured Chthoniobacter sp.
AATGATTTTAAAAATGGGAGGAATTTTCCAAGCTTCCGTATCAATCTGTGCATCACAATTTTTTGGAAGCACGCGAGGAAGATTGTCGATGAGGCCGCCTCCGGTAATGTGAGCAGCTGCATGAAGTTTATTCGTTCCAAGTGTTGAGATTTTTTTAAATTCAGGAAGATAACAGCGATGAATTTTGAGTAGCTCTTTTTCTAATGTGGTAGAAAGATCTTGCGGCTTGCTTGAGAGTTTGAGCTTCATTTTTTCAAAAAGTACTTGGCGCGCAAGCGTGTAGCCATTGGTATGAAGGCCATTGGAAGGAAATCCAATCAAGATGTCGCCGACTTTTACACGGCTTCCATCAAGGAGTTCTTTGCGATCTGCAACACCAACAATCGTGCCAGCAAGGTCATATTCTCCGGGATGATATAATCCTGGCATTTGCGCTGTCTCGCCACCAATGAGTGCACAGCCAGAGGCTTTGCAGGCTCGTGCTAGACCAGAAATAATTTGGCGCAAGGTTTTTGCCTCCAATTTTTCTGCGGCGATGTAATCTAAAAAGAAAAGAGGACGTGCTCCGGTAACAGCAATGTCATTAATGCAATGGTTGACAAGGTCAGCGCCAATCGTATTGTGACGATTAGTTGAAAAAGCAATTTTTAATTTAGTTCCAACTCCATCAGCGCTCGAAACCAAGACAGGATCTTTGATCTTGCGACCTTTAAAGTCAGGGCGAAAGAGTCCTCCAAATCCGCCAATGCCTCCAAGCACTTCTTTTCCATGAGTCGGCTTGACTAGCGCTCCAATACCAGATTTGAGACGATTGCCAAGGGCGACATCAACGCCAGCTTTAGCATAAGAGCTTTGATGAACTTTTTTATCAAGACGTTGTGATGCGGAGATCATGAAGAGAGAAGGAGGTTGTTTTTCTTTAGACAAGGAGGCTGTTTTTCAAAAGCAAGATCGACTGGAAGAGGATAATTTCCAGTAAAACAAGCAAGGCAGAAATGATTTTCTGGAAGTTGTGTTGCACGAATCATTCCAGGAACGTCAAGGTAGCCAATGCTATCAGCTCCAAGGTAGGAGCAGAGCTCTTCTTGAGTGAGTTGATTGGCGATTAACTTTTCAGGATCTGGAAAATCGATGCCATAGTAACAGGCATTTCGATGAGGAGGGCAGCTGATCCGAAGATGAACTTCTTTTGCTCCAGCCTCTCGAAGATTGATGACGCGAGTTTTGGCAGTTGTGCCGCGTACGATAGAGTCATCAATGACAACGACGCGTTTGCCACGGACCGCTTCTCCAATGAGATTAAGCTTCACGCGGACATTAAAATCTCTGATCAATTGTGTTGGCTGAATAAAAGTGCGTCCTATGTAATGATTGCGAACAAAAGCGGGATCGTAAGGAATATTGAGTTCTTCAGCAAATCCGAGTGCCGCATAAATTCCAGAGTCAGGAACAGGAACGACAATATCGGCTTCGACAGGATGAAGCCGTGCCAATTCTTGTCCCATGCGCATTCGAACTTGGCTGACATTTTTTTGGAGAAGATTGCTGTCTGGACGTGCAAAGTAAACGTATTCAAAAATACAAAATGCTTCTTTTTGTGAAGCAAAAGGAAATTCAGAACGGATGCCTGATTCATCAATGATGACAACCTCTCCTGGTTCTATGTCGCGAACAAAGGTGGCGCCAATCAAATCAAATGCACATGTTTCTGAAGAGAGAACCCAAGCCTCTCCTAGTTTTCCTAGTGAGAGTGGACGAAAGCCACACGGATCGCGCATGCCGACAATTTCTTT
>CAYYAN010000051.1:2505-9190 GCA_964469825.1 uncultured Chthoniobacter sp.
ACAACACTAAAAGCTCCTTCTAAGCGACGCAGTGAAGAAAGAGGATTTAGCTCATGAGAGTTAGTATGAGGTTGCGCTAATAGATGAAGGATAATTTCGCTATCAGAAGTCGCTTGAAAAATAGATCCCTTCATTTCCAGCTCTGTACGCAAGCGAGCAGCGTTAATAAGGTTTCCATTATGAGCAATAGCAAGCTGTCCACGACTTGTTTGAGCGCTGAGTGGTTGCGCATTGAGAAGGCTGCTAGATCCTGCTGTTGAATAACGAACATGGCCAATCGCTCGTGTTCCTTGAAGTTGTTCAAAAGACTGATCCTGAAAGACTGTCGAGACAAGTCCCATTCCTTTTAGCATCTTGAAGGGTTCATTGCTTCCATCATGTGCCACAATGCCTGCGCTTTCTTGGCCGCGATGCTGTAAGGCGAAGAGGCCGTAATAAGTTAGAAGTGCAGCATCAGGATGGCCGTAAACAGCAAAGACACCGCATTCGTGTGAAGGAAAATCGGAAGAGGTCAAAAGAAATAATAGTTAACGGGGAACGAGTATCTATCAAATTCAAACGAACTTAAATAAAATTTTTCAAATGACGTACTATAAAAAAATTTAAATTCGACAAAAGAAAAAAGATAAGATATCTAAGCTTAAATGAAAAAACATCTCCTCCTTCTATTGCTTTGCCCTGCTCTCGCTTCTTCTTTGCTAGCTCAATTAATTCCCCAGCTAGATTCGCAAGCCAACACGTCGGCTTCTTCTGTAGCACCAACTCAACATCTCGAGGCAACTTATAACATCGCTTCAAAACAATCTAAACCCATGGGGAGTGTTACTTGGGTTGCCGACCTGCAGAATGATACAGCTCCTTATCTCTATAAAGTGACGGTGACATTACAAAATACCACAGATAAGGTTTTTGGAAAATGGACTCTTGCTCCTCTTTTTATCGGTTCTGTTGCGACTAAGGCAAAGGAGGTCATGATAGATGATCCTAACAATCCAGGAAAACAAGTGGCGGCGGTCGCTTTCGATTTTGATGTCTCTCCTGAAGTTCAAATAGTACTGCCCCCAACATTTAAAGATGGGCCAGCTCCTGGATTTGCTATTTTTGGAGGAGTCTTAGATCAAGGAACAATGGATCTTGCTCCTCATGGAAATATCACCTTCAGTTACACCTATCAACTTCCAGCTTCTCAACAAACGATAGTAGCTCCTTTTAAATTCATACTATCACGCGGTATTAGCTACGCAGTAGTGCCATCAGTGCCAGATTCTTCAGATTCTATTGTTGCTAATTCTTAGGTGTCGGATATCCGTTAAGTAACAATGGAGTCAAAGATTGCGCTTTCTCTCAAATAAAACAAGGTTGAGCCTGGAGGTGCCTCCAGGCCGGCTAAAGTAGTTGTGGTAAAAAATGCCTGAGAAGTTTTTGGAAGATGATTTAAGAGTGCATCGCGGCGCGTTGTATCGAGCTCCCCAAAAATATCATCTAAGAGTAACAGTGGAGCTGTAGATTGTTTTTGATGCAGTAGACTCGCGAGGCCCAATTTGAGGGCAATGGCAAGGGTTCGGCGCTGTCCTTCTGAGGCGAAGGGTCCTGCTGGAATATCATTGAGAAAAATCAAGAAGTCATCACGATGAGGGCCAACTTGGGTGTAATGCAGGCGTTCTTCTTCCAATTGTGATTGTTTTAATGCCTCGGACATCGGAAGAGTTGCTCCTGGCTCATAAGTCAAAGTGATCTTTTCTTGAGAGAGTGCCTGACATGCTTCAGTAACATGAGGTCTCAAATCCTTTACCAAAGAAGCTCTGATTGCTATAAGTTGTTCCCCGCTTTCAGCAAGTGGAAGATCGTAGGATTCAATTTCACGGCGAGATTTTCCTTCGCGGAGCAGGAGATTACGTGAACGTAGAGCACGTTCGTAAAAGCGGAGGAGCGAGCGATACTCTGGTTGCAATTGCAATCCTGCGCTGTCTAAAAAATCCCGACGCCTTCCTGCTGGGCCATGGATGAGGGAGAGATCTTCATTTTCAAACCAGACCAAGCTTCTCAATCTTAAATAATCATCTTTTTTAGATTGAGGAACATCGTCTAAAAAGAGCTGATGCTTTTTAGGAGACTCAGGAGTAACAATCACTTTTTGATGATGATGCGCTGAAAATCCCTCCAAACAATATGAACTCTCTCCAAAGCGAAGGAGTTCTTCGAGTGCATTTGTCCGTGGTGACTTTAGTCGAAGTAGAAAACAAATGGCTTCGAGGATTGATGTCTTTCCTTGCGCATTGGGGCCCAAGATAAAGTTGAGTCCTGGTTGCGGTTCCCATGTGAGCTGTTCAAAACAGCGAAAATGGCGCAGAACTAGACGAGTGAGATTCATTTTTTCTTTTCCAAAAACTCTCGTCCTTTTCCAATACTGGTGTTAATCGGAACGCCTTGCTTGCAGAGCGGGCATTGATCAGGATCCCAGGCATCAAGTGAGATAGAAATAAGCGCATGGAGTTTGGGGACGTTGCCAATGTCTTGGGCAAGAATTCCTCCGCGATTGCAGAGTGCACCAACGCCAACAATCTCTCCTTCCATGGATCGGACGAGCTCCACAACTTTTTTAACAGAACCACCTGTTGTGAGCACATCTTCCAGGATGAGAACTTTTTTTCCTGCTAGTAATTTGTCGTAGCCGCGCTTGATAACAAAATCTTTTGTTCCTTCGATTTTTTCTGCATAAAGGCCAAGCACTTCACGACCGCTGAGTTCGGAAAGATGATAGGCTGTCCATTGAGAGAGAATAATTCCTCCAAGGGCAGGAGCAATCACGACATCCACTTGATCATTCAAAAAATATTCGGCAAAGAGACGGCAGAGAGCAGATGTTTCTTTGGTATGAGGATAGAGGGCATCTTTGTTCACGTACATTGAACCATGTTTCCCTGAAGTATAAACAGCATGGGTCTTTGTGGTGATGGCTCCAACATTACTGAGGAGATTAAGGATTTCGGATTGGTGCATCATCTTTAAAAAAAGGTTGAAGTTGTAGCAATGTGATCAAAATTTTTCATAAAATACTTTAGCGATACTGATTAATGAGCTGATGTAATTTTGCTGTCTCGTTGTGTGCGGCTGTTGCAAAATCTTTTTCTGCGGAAGCAAAAATAATGCCGCGTGAAGAATTAATGATCATGCCAGCGTGATTCCGATCTTTAGCTGCTTTGACAGTTTCTTGAATCGAACCACCTTGTGCTCCTATGCCTGGAATCAGGAGGGGCATGGTGTCGACAATTTGGCGGACTTCTCGCAATTCATCAGGACAGGTAGCACCAACAACGAGACCACAGTTGTGGTTCTCATTCCATTTTGTGGAAACATGCCTAGCAATTTTTTTGTAGAGCTCTTCGCCGTTAATAGAAAGATTTTGAAATTCCTCGGCTCCTTCATTAGAAGTGCGACAAAGTATGATTATTCCTTTTTCAGCGCGATCAAGAAACGGCTGCAGAGATTTTTTTCCCATGGTGGGGTGAAGTGTGATGGCATCAGCTTTGAGGTGATCAAAAGCAGAGGCAATGTACCCGTTATTGGTGTTGCCAATGTCGCCACGCTTAGCATCAAGGATGATGGGGACCTGAGGAGCAATCGTGTGTAGTAACTTCATCGTTTCTTCTAAGGCAGCGATGCCAGCTAGTCCATAAGCTTCATAGAAAGCAGTATTGGGTTTGTAAGCACAGACGAGGTCTTTAGTGGCGTCAATAATGGCATGATTGAAAGCGATGATCGTTTCTTTGATGGCGATGGAGCCACCACGGTGGCGCTGGTGCGCGGCTTGCGGAATTTTTTCTAATTCGCTATCGAGCCCTACGCAAACAAAGCGACCGTTAGACCAATGTTGTTCGAGGAGTTTGCGGAAGGAGCGCATAGCAGAAGTTTAAGTTACGAGTTGAAGTTGAAGTGAGTCCGACTTCGCTAAAGCTACGTCGTGAATGGAGGCGAGGGGAGTTGAACCCCTGTGCCCGAGACTAACTACAACGCCCTTCTACATGTGTAGTCACACTTTTTATTTAGGAGAGTGGCTACGGTGCAACGCGCTACCCTTCTCCGAGGAACCCGAAAAGATCCCTCACTAACGCGGCTCCTCCGCTAGTGAGTTCGCCTACTAGTGTCGCTCGCGCACCTAGTAGACATCAGTGCGTTCGCGTCGCAGACTAATTAAGCTGCGAGAGCTGCAGTTTCGCTTCCGCTAACTACATTAAGTGCAGATTTTGCATTTATTTTGTTTGATCAGATTTTTTACGAGGCCAACCGATCATCCTCGACATGCAGAACGCTCTACCAGCTTCGGGTCGAAACCAGTACGCCCCCCCATTTCATTTAAATAATCTAAGTTAAGGACTCCACGAAAGCAAACCTTCATTTGATATGGTTGTGTTGGAATTGCTGATGGAGGAGTGCAATAATTTTTTAGTTTGAAATAGAAGCTGAACAGTCTGAGCTTTTGTTTTAACAGCAGTTTGGATCAGTAATTTAGACTCTTCTGAATTGAGTTGAGGCAACGAGAACTGACTCAGTTGTTGAAAGTAGTCGATTGATTTCAAAAGTAGGCTAGCAGTCTGTTCAAGAAGATTGGAAGTCGTCGTTAGATCTGGCGGAAGGTCACTTGTAGCATTAGCTTTTTGGTGTTCTAAGTAAGCTGTTTTTAAATTGCTTAGTTCAAGGGATTGCTTCAGGAGTAAATTTTTTTCATACAAAAAATTTGCAATTTTTTCATGATAAAGTTGTGTTTTTTCATCAATGGTTTTTTTTATGACTTGTTTAGCGTGAAATTGAGCATCTTTAAGATCAGAAGTGGATGGCCAGTCGCGATGATGATTAGCTTCCTGTTCATGAGAAATCGATGGTATTCGTAAAATCTTGTCAATATTCAAGAGACGTAATCCATGGTCATACAACTCTTGTACATCATCGTTAGAGATTGATGGTCCTTTATCATTGATGAGATAGCGATGGGTTGTTAAAAAAGAGTCGCTTACTTTTTGAAAAAGTAAGAAGACATGGTTGTACTTTTTAGCTTGCTCTGAGAGGTTTTCCTGTATGGCCTTTTGTTCTTGCTGTAGCATGGAGAATGCCGTGTTTAATCCTGCTGCAGCTTGTTCTGCAACAGTAATGAGCTTTTTTGTTTTGGCAATGAGCCCTCCATTTTGGTCAATAGTTGCTTGTGTTTGCGTTAGAGAATGCTGAGCAAGTTGCTGGTAAATTTTTATTGTGTTGTGCAAGCAAGCAGTTGCTTCTCGAGATAAAATTGTTTCTGCTA
This sequence comes from uncultured Chthoniobacter sp., assembly GCA_964469825.1. Taxonomy (GTDB): domain Bacteria; phylum Verrucomicrobiota; class Verrucomicrobiia; order Chthoniobacterales; family UBA6821; genus CAIWMF01. The sequence continues at coordinate 7,799 of CAYYAN010000051.1, forward strand.
TCACTTTTAATTTTTCAGTGGCTAATAATAAATAATTTCCTTTTTGAGCATATCCATAAGAAAGAGAAAGCACTTGATCCTTCAAAGGGCGTATCTCTTTGAGATCACCAAATCTTGATTTTAATTCTTGTTGGTAATTGTTGAGGATATTCTTTTTTTCCAGGAGCGTCTTATGGGCTTCAGTGATTTTCTCTTTAAAAATGCTGTAATTAGGATCGGAATTGTTGATGCAATTGATGCCGAATCGAGTATCGCTATATTTTTTTTCAGCAGCTTTATATTCTTCTAGTTTGGAGTTATGTTCTGTAAGTATTTCATCATAGTCGACGCTCAAATGAAGTTGGTTTCTTGCTTCCTCAAAAGCACTCTTTGTACAAGCATATTCCCGGGCTAGGCGGTCCATTGTTTGAGCTTTTTCTAATGAAAAGGGAATTTCCAAAAGAGTATTGATTGTTTTTTCGCGGTAGAGTTTGAAGTTCAAATCGCACTGCCGAATTTTTTGATCATAATTAGAACGAGAGTATGGAGAGTAATTTAGCCCTAATGCCGCGCTTTCTTCTTGTTCACAATTAGCAGAGGCAAGTTCGACTTCATTAGCTCGCCACTCTTCAAGAGTGAGGGGATTGGTCAATTGATCATAATCATTTTTACAAGCTTCTAGCATTTCAGCTAGAACGGATTCCCCGGGATATTGAGATTTAAAAGAAGCAATTTTAGCTTCGAAGCGTTCACTTTGTTCTCTTTTAAATTTCTGAAAACTAAAGGAAGGACTTGCTGGCGTTGTTTCAAGAGTTGAATCTGATTCAGTGATGGTAGGAAATTCTGAAGATCTTGCTGCTTGTTGAGAGTAATCATTCTCTACTTGCTGATCCCTTCTATCGTCGCTTCGTCTTCTTTGTTCTTCCTGGAGATGATCAAGAGGCACTTTTTTTGCATCAGAAGAAAGGACAGGACGCGAGCCAATAGCTAGAAACAAGTATGGTGATGTTTGTGCAATCGAGAGGTTATAAAAAAAGGCAAGTAAGATGAATCCAAGGGGAGACTTTTTCATGGTTAGGGGGGAGGAGAGTAGTGTGATGAATTATTTTAAAAATTGTATCGTCAGTGGGTATGAGTAAAATTCTCCGTTGCTTGCCTTCATAGCTCCGCGAATCATTAAAAATAGCCATGCTAATATTAAAAAAGGGAAGATGAACCAGCCGATAAGAACAAAACAGAGAGCTCCTGAAACAAAAAGATAAATTGTCCAGGAAATTTGAAAGTTGAGGACTTCTTTTCCGGTACGATCAACGAGTGCGCTGTTCGATCGCTTGAAGAGCCAAAAGATTAAGGGAGCGATGATGTGCACGCAAGTCACTGAAAAAATGAAGCCGCTCAAGCCAAGAAGGTGAA
>CAYYAN010000052.1:0-9000 GCA_964469825.1 uncultured Chthoniobacter sp.
CAGCCATCGGCGTTCCCGGCTTTCGCAGTAGAGAGGGATGAAATATCCGGGCTAGTCCTATTAACATTTAGGAGGAATACGCTTACGAAGTGAAGTCAACATGCGAGCCGCATAACGAGCTGATCCCAAAAGAGCCGCATCATCATTAAGCACGACACTAAGTGGCATCGTCTCTAATAGCGGTCTCATTCTCCCCTTGTTAAGGAATGATTCTAAAAAGAGAGGTCGTTGCAGATGTTCTAAAATTTGTGGAGGAATTCCTCCAGCTAAAAAGACACCTCCCGTTGCCATTGTCTTCAGCGCTAGATTTCCAGCTTCTGAACCCAAGATGCGCGTGAAAATATCCATCGTGTCACGACAGAGGCGACATGATCCATCACGTGAATGCTGATCAATGACAGCATTGACATCTCCAGTTAGCATCTTAGCAGCTACAGATGGCTTTTCCTTACCGCGTCCAGTGTCGCGCAAAAAGCGATAAATATTGATGATGCCCATTCCGGCAATGAGACGCTCGCAGCTAACACGTCCAAATTCTTTGTGCAAAAATTCTAGTAAAGCGAGTTGGATGTCATCCGTTGGAGCAAAGTCTGTATGACCTCCCTCGCTTGCCCAAGGCAAATGCAATTGCCGATCAGCATCCCAAAAAAGGCCAGCTTCTCCTAATCCTGTTCCTGGAGCAATTACGCACTGATTACCAGCACGAGAGCCGGCTCCAGCTTGCAACAAAAGAAAATCACTATGCCGTAATTCACCAATACCAAATGCAGTGGCCTCAAGATCATTGAGAATAGCAACACGCGGAATACCGATAAGTCCCGGAAGAGCACTTTCATTAATTAACCAATCAAGATTGGTTGCATGAACAACACCTGCAATATTAGGACCTGGAACTCCAAAACAAGCAGTTACAATACTTCCAGGAATTTCTTCTTTATCTAAAAAAGCTTTTACTGCTTGATGGAAGGAATTGAAACTGGCACTAGGAAGCCGATCAGAGCGAAGCCTTTTTAAGATACCAAGACGACCATTCATCACCCGAAACAAAGCTATTCTAAAATTAGTTGCTCCGAGAATGAGTTTATTATTCTTGGACATAGGAAATGAAATAAGACCCGGAGAAGTTAGAAGAAAGAGGTGTTGATGGCAAGAGCTAAGAAACAATCCGGATATTTCATCACTCTCGTGACAAGAAAGTCCCCAAGATTAATAGGGCCAGCGAGGCCGAAGGATGAGAGCGATGAAATATTAGAATCACTCAATAACTTCCGCTTCACTCTCTCTTCTGAGATAGAATACTATAATTCTATACTGTCATTGCACAAAGTTGTTGAGCGACTCGTTTGATTTCAGCAGCTGCTTTGCAGAACGAGTACTCTCCTGCAAGCAATGGTATCCCCTCGTCTCCGGAGTGACCAATGGCTGGCTCTATTGGAATTTCGCCCAGCAGCGACACTCCCAAACGCTCGGCCTCACGAGTTCCTCCGCCTGTTCCAAAAATAGCATGCCGCTTTCCATCATCAGGAGAAATAAAACAACTCATATTTTCAACAACTCCCAAAATAGGAACATTTGTTTTGCGAAACATCGAAGCCGCTTTACGTACATCGAGAAGAGCGACTTCTTGCGGTGTAGTAACGAGAACAGCACCGCTGAGTGGAATCGTCTGCACGATGGTCAATTGAATGTCGCCAGTTCCAGGCGGCAAATCTAAAATCAAATAATCTAATTTTCCCCACGCAACCTGACGAAGAAATTGTTGTGTATAACGCGTCACCATCGGCCCACGCAACACCGCAGGAGCATCTTCTTCTAATAAAAGTCCCATTGACATCAATTTGAGGCCATGCCGTTCCACAGGAAGAATCTGATCTTGTTCATTAGTTTGTGGTCGATCATTTGCACCACACATCAACGCAACACTGGGACCATAGAGATCACAGTCACAGAGCCCAACAGAAAATCCAGCTTGCTGCAAAGCCACTGCGAGGTTGACAGCAAGGGTGGATTTGCCAACCCCTCCTTTTCCGCTTGCTACAGCAATGACATGACGCACGTCTGCTAAAGGAATAGGCCCAGCAGGAGGAGCTGTCACAGGAGCCTGAACATCGATGAGAACAGTAACTTTGTTAACCCCAGGAATGTCTTGAAGTGCTTTTTCAATTTCTTCACGCAGCTGCGCTGGAATTTTACTGTCGGTTGTAGAAAGTACCAACTGTACTTTAACATTGGCACCATCAACGGCCACTTCTTTTACAAGACCAAAAGAAAGGATGTCTCGTCGAAATCCAGGATAAGAAACGCTGCTTAGCGCAGCACGCAATTGTTCTTCGGTAAAGCTCATATTTGTTAAGAAAATGAAAAATTAATCATAAATTATACAGAGAACACAAAGAAATTTTAAAAAGAAATTGCCTTCGAGCCTTTTCAAGGATACAAATGTTTTCCTTTCTTGCCCTGTGGTGTAATGGTAACACAGTGCCCTTTGGAGGCATTATTCATGGTTCGAGTCCATGCGGGGCAGCCACGCCATCGCTTCGCGATGGCAAAAAAGTTCGAGTCTTTGTCGTTTGAATTTAAGTTAACTAAGACTTCGCTAGCCCCAATGCCTGTAAAGCAGTGAGGGATTATTTTTAAAAAATATTTTATTTTTTTTAGCGACTTTACCTATAGCCTGTAGCTTAGAGCCTTCTTATGCAGCTTTCTCAAAAACTTTCTCAGCAACAGCTTCTCTCACCACAGATGCAACAAGGCCTGCAGCTGTTGCAAACACCGATGATGGAATTGCGGCAACTGGTAAGTCAGGAGCTTATTGCTAATCCAATATTAGAAGAGGAATTTCCTAACACTTCAGAAATGGCTCCTTCTTTAGAAAAAGAAGCGTCGCTCCATGACAGCTCACACGACGCAGAAGAACGTCGACGCTACTTTCTGGAATCACAATATTCCGTAGAAACATTAGCTCAAGCCCTCTTAGCTCAAACCGCTGGGTTTTCAAAAGAAGAACAAACGATTGTAGAATGCATCATCGGTAATCTTGATGCTGATGGCTATCTTCGAACTAGCACTGTAGACATGGCAACAGCCCTTGAAGTTAGTGAACAAGACGTTGAAGAAATCATTGCAAGAGTCCAACAACTTGATCCCCCCGGCATTGCCGCAAGAGACCTTAAAGAGTGCCTTTTGTTACAACTCGAACGCAAAGGAAAAGGAAATAGCCTTGCCTACCGCATGATAAAGCACTATTTACCAGAGCTAGGTCGGCATCATTATGAAGAAATCGCAACAGCTCTCCGTGTGTCTTTAGAAGAGGTGCTTCAAGCACACAAACTCATTACGACTTTAGAGCCTCATCCAGGCCGAGCATATGATCAAATTGAAAATCAAGAAGTGATCAGTGATGTTATTGTTCTAGCTGAAGGAAATAATTTGATTGTACAGCCTAACGAAGAAGCTCTCCCACGTTTACGGCTTAATGATCATTACAAAGAAATTCTCTCTACCGAAGTTGAAAACAAAGAACTACATACCTACCTTCGTGAAAAAATTCGATATGGAAAACAATTCCTCACTCATATTGAGAAACGCAAAAAAACATTATTAGCAGTGGCTCGTGAAATTGTAAAACGACAGCATGCTTTTTTTCAAACAGGAGAGCTGAGGCCTCTCACTATGGCAGAAATTGCAGAAACATTAAATCTTCACCCTACTACAATCAGCAGAGCGATCTCAGGAAAATACATGACAACTCCTCGCGGCCTCTTCTCTTGGAAATACTTTTTCACAGCAGGCCTCCAACAAGAAAATGGAACTTCCGTTAGCAATGACACGATCAAACAAGCTCTGAAACAACTCATCGAACAAGAAAACAAAGAGTATCCACTCAGTGATCAAGAAATTGTAGATCAGCTGGAAGAGCAAGGTATTTCTGTTGCACGCCGCACCATTGCTAACTATCGCGAGCAGCTAAAAATTTTACCAAGGAAACTAAGAGAGAAAAAGTATACTCAAGGGTAATTGTTTGATTCTCTCACGAAAATTCTTTGTGTTTTTTGTGCTATCTCTGTGTTCTTTGTGGTAAATTTCTTAAGCTGCGCTTAAGTTGGCGCTATTGAACGATAATACTCGAAGAAACGAGCACCAGAGTGACACAGCCCCACACTGCAGCAGTAGCATTTTTACAGAATTTTTCCATGTCCATTAAAATCCGTAACAGACTCATCGCTCTTAGCTGCTTCTTACTTTTTGTAGCAATTGGCATCACTTATTTTTGGAATAATGTTTCTCAGAAGCCATTTGCAATTATTCTTTTTGTGGGTGATGGCATGTCTCCTAGCACACTCACTGCAACACGGCTCTACGATGGTGGCGCTGATAATCGTTTGGCAATTGAAGAATTTCCTAACTTGGCTCTCACTCGGACCTACGGGAATGATTTTGCTGTCCCAGATACTGCTTCTGCAGCTACTGCCCTAGCTACAGGTGAAAGAGTCAACCACCAAAGCTTAGCAATCGATATCAATGGAAAACAACTACCGAGCCTTCTAGAAGAAGCTGCTGCTAAAAACCGAGCCGTTGGTCTTCTTTCAACAGGATCACTCACGGGCGAATCAGCGGCAGCTTTCTATGCCAAATCACTGAACCCTGAAGATCAGGCTTCCACAGCTACTCAACTTCTAACTCACACGCCTATTGATCTTCTCATCGGTGGCGGCAAGAAATATTTTTCATCTTCTTATCCTGAAAAAAAGAACGCTCCTCAAGAAGCATCACTATCAGAACAACTCAGCACAAAAGGCTACAGCATTATTAAAAATACTGAAGAGTGGAATACTCTGCCATCATGGAAGTCAACTCCTATCCTGGCTCTTTTGGCAGAAGATGATTTTAATTTTCATGATACTTCCAAAGGAGAAAGTGCTCAACCTTCCCTACCCGATCTTGTTAAGAGGTCAATCCAACAATTGCAACATTCAAGACATGGTTATTTGCTCATTGTTGACGATGCTCTTATTGCAAAGGCGGCAGTTGCAAATAAAGGTGAACAACTTTTTCATGAGATTCTTCAATTTGATCAGGCTATTGCCACAGCGAAGCAATATGCAGGGCCGAATGCACTCATCGTTGTTACAGGAAAACAAAATTTGGGAGGACTTCGCATGAATGGCACTCCTTTTCGCAATGATAAAGGAGTTGCTGTGCTCGGTCTCAATGCTCAAGGAGCGCCTTCCATCACCTGGTCTTCAGGACCGGGACACAATGTTTCTTCTGATGGCAATAAAGAAAACAACAGCATTCTTGCAGAACCAACATGCTTTAGCACACCGATGCCTCTCGGGATTGCTACGGACACCATTACTCTTGGCATGGGACCTGGCTCAGAACAAGTTCATGGATTCATCGATCTGACAACTGTGCATGACATAATGAAAAAGCAGCTCTAATTAATTAGCTTCTCCAAAGTTCCATCAGCCGGAGCTCCCAGCGCAATGGCTTTTTTATAATGTACCTTTGCCATTTCCTTAGCAGGAGGTTTTCCCGTAGCATAAATAACAGCAAGATTAAAATGAGCATCCGCGTAGTTAGGATTGATCTCAATTGATTTTATAATCTCGCTCTCTCCTGCTTTACTCTTGCCAGAAGCTGCAAGCACGATACCTAGGTAATTATGGGCTGTAAAATCTTGATCATTGATTGCTACAGCTTGACGCAGGACTTTCTCAGCATCATCAAAGCGCTCTTGCCGATAATGCACAATGCCTAGTGTGGTAAAAGAAAATGATTTTTTAGGATCTTGAGCACAAGCTTGTTTTAAGATGGTTTCTGCCTCTGACATTTTTCCAAGCTGAAACTCGACCACTCCAAGATTAGAAAGCGTGATGTAATCGTTAGGCGAAGCACTCAAAGCATCTTGGAAACTTTTTTCTGCCTCTGCATAATTTTGATGTTCAAATTGCTCTTTAGCTTTATTGAGTGCGGCGAGATGTTTTTTCTGATCGATAGAAACCTCTTTTTTCTTCACCTCTGTTGAAGCATTGATATCAGACACTTTATTTGTATTAGTTCCCGAAGTTTCAGGAAGAGCTTTTACTCCTGCTGCAGCATTGGTTTCTCCTGCAAGCGCAGGACCATTTGTTGAAGCACCTTTATTCCCATTTTTTGAAGCTTCAACAGCAACAATTAGTTTCTCCTCATCTTGGTCACTTTCCGGCAAAAGCGGCAATTTATCTTTAAAAAGAGCTCGCTCCTCTGGCGTGAGTTTTACTGGCTTTGCCAACTTTCGAAGCTGAAGAGAAAGGCTATCCGACTTCACTTTCAATTTGTCTAAATCTTCCATGACCAACTTTCTGACCTGTTGGCGTTTAGCTTCCGCCTTTAATTCGCGTATAACAACTCCTTTCAGCAACTCATTTTCTGCAAGAATTTTTTCCTGCCCTGTCTCTGGAGTTATTTTTTTCTGGAGTGCTGCAATCTCTTCATTTTTTTGATCTAACTGCTTCTTTAAATCATTGTAATGATCATCCTTATTTTTAACTTCTTCTTGGATACTAGTTAATTGTTGTTGTGCAGTAAGAAGTTCTTTTTGAAACTTTGCTGCCTCATTACGGGCGGCTGCCAGTTCTTTTTCTTTTTCCTCCAAAAAACGAGCTCTTTCAGGAGTTGCTTTTTCCAGATTTGCAATCTTCTTTTCTGATTCTTCAAGCTGCTTCTTAGCAGACTGCAACTCTGATTGAGACTGCTGTAAGTTACGTTGAACAGCAGCAAGATCTTGCGCAGGTTGAGTCATCACTGACTTCATTTTTTCATTAACTGTTGCGAGTTGCTGTTCTAATTCACTTTTTTTCATCTCCATATTTTGACGTTCCATAACAGCAGCACGGTACTTCCCCTCAAGCTCTATTAAAGCTTGTTTTTGAATTGTCTCCGTTTCCATTTGAGAAGCTTGCGTGTCCGAGAGTTGTTTTTTATTTTTTTCTAATTCTTGATTTAACCCCTCTATCTGATGTTGGAGATGGGCTGTATCAGCCCCTGTTTTTTTTAGCGAAGCAATTTCTTGATTCGCCTGCTTCAATTGTGCTTCCATGTTGGCTCGCTCTTCATTTAAAACTTCTTCATCAGCTTGTGTCGTCATTAATTTTTTCTGAAGATCATTGAGAAGATTTTTTTGCGAAGTTTGTAATGCTTTGTTTGCTGCTTGAACATCAGCTAACTTTTTCTCTTTGTTGGCTCCCTCTACCGTTAAAGCAGCCAACTGCTTTTTTAAAGCATCCATTTCTTCACTCTTTTTCCGTGCTTCTGTTAACGAACCATTAGTCTGTTGAAGTTGTTGTTGCAGTGTGGCAACTTGATTCTGAAGAGCTTCTAAGTCATGCCCCTTTTTCTCAGCTACCATCAAAGATGCCGTAGTCTGCTTTATCTGTTCTGTAAGAGCAACACTCTCTGCATGAGCTTCATCACGCTCTCGTTGAGCTGTATTCAATTGTTCATGTAATGCTGCTGATGCATTTTTTTCAGTGTTCACTTCCAATTGAAGTTGTTCTAAAAGATTTTTATTATTAAAAGCCGTGGTCAATGAATTAGCTGCTTGCTGGAGACGCTGTTGCAGACCACTATTTTCTTCCATCATGACTTCTTTATCAGCTGAAAGAGCAGCTACTTTTCCTTCCAGTTGCTGCAATGATTTTTTTAAGACAGCTTCTCGTTGTAAGCTTCCCGTACGATTTTTTTCAAGATCACTTTTTAAATCTACCAGCTGTCGCTCTGTTCTTGCTAATTGAGCTTTTGTTTCAACAAGTACAATTTTGGAATGATCGAGTTCTGCTGTTTTATCAACAATATCAGTATGCGCTTTCTCTAAATCGACTTCTGTCTGCCTCAGCTGTTTCTGAAGCTGTAATAGTTCTTTATTGGAAGAAGCCGTTCTTGGAGTTGGAGGAATAACAGAAAGCGTGGGAATATCACCACTTCTTCTAGAAGTAGCTTGGGAAACTGGTTCTGCCATCTCTAAGTCAGAAGCAGCAGAACGTGTAACAGGCGGCATGCTTGTTGGCTCTGAAGTATAGCGCTGGCTCTCACGATTACTCTCCGCATAGCGAGGTGCCTCTCGCCTTTCTTCATCAGAAGAAGGCTGAATATTACTTCGACTCTCCTCTGAATTAGAATGATCATTATCATTAGAAACACGCCCTGTATCGTTATACGTAGGAGAAGCCCCGGCTTCTGACGAAGTTGTAATACGAGCAAGATTATTTCTAATTTTACTCAAGCGATATTCTACAATTGGCTTTTGCCAATTGGGATAATTGTTACTGATATCGACTAAATGATTTTCAGCATATCGATATTTTGCAACAGCCTCTTCTTTTCTTCCTGCTTGGTCGAGCCTTTCTGCTTCTTTAAAGCTACGATAAGCTGCAACAAATTCCTCGGAAGGGTCATTAGCTGTCGCCGCTCCTAATGACGTAACAAGAAAAAGGAGCAAAAAAGCACGCAAAAACATCTTTGCATTGTAATCCATCTCGCTTTTAAGTGTAAATCTTCGAATTTACTTTTTCATTTTTAAATAAATGATCCAACAAACTTCAAAAAAATTTTGAAAAAGCTTTGTCGATTAACAAAACACTATTATACTTCATGACATTCAATCTCTATATCTTGTATTTTTTTAAAAATATCAACTAATAAACTACTATGTCTTGTTGCAATGTTTCTAACACTCCCGCTGAATTTCATGATCTTTCTAAGCGCATTAATGCTGAGGAAAAACGATTGGTTAACTGCAAACAGGTTGATGTGAATCAGCTCATGCCACTGAAATACCAGTGGGCTTGGGAGTACTATCTCAAAGGATGTGCGAACCACTGGATGCCTAATGAAGTTCCTATGCAGAGTGATATTGAACTTTGGAAATCGACTCGCCTCACAAAAGAAGAGCGCCATGTCATCATGCGCAATCTTGGATTTTTCAGCACAGCAGAAAGCCTTGTTGGCAACAATATC
>CAYYAN010000053.1:0-7060 GCA_964469825.1 uncultured Chthoniobacter sp.
AGCATCGCCATTGGATCACGACGAACTTGTCCTAGCGTCCCGGCAGCAGCTGCGGTCATTTCGGAACCAACTGTCGCCCCAATGTAAACACCGTGAATCCAATTGAATGCTTGGAAAACAAGCGGCATTGTATTGGCACGACGACCTCCAAAAACAATCGCACTCACAGGAATTCCCTCAGGCCACTCCGCCTCCTCAGCCACCGCAGGATTGTTGCGCATGGGCGCTGTGAAACGACTATTTGGATGCGCTGCTTTCTCACCACTCTCAGGATCCCCAGGATTTCCTTTCCAATCGATGAGATCTTTTGGTGGCGGATTATCTTTTCCTTCCCACCAAACATCTCCATCAGGGGTCCGTGCAACATTGGTAAAAATGGTGTCGCGCTCCATGCTTCGCATCGCATTGAAGTTGGATTTATTATTAGTGCCTGGCACAACCCCAAAATAACCTGCTTCCGGGTTGATCGCATAGAGCCGCCCATCTTTTCCAGGTTTCATCCAAGCGATATCATCTCCTACTGTCGTCACCTTCCATCCGTTGAAACTTTCGGGAGGACTCATCATTGCAAAATTTGTTTTTCCACAAGCCGATGGAAAAGCCGCAGCGACATAAGTTTTTTTTCCTTCAGGATCTTCGAGACAGAGAAGCAACATGTGTTCTGCCAACCAGCCCTCATCTCGGCCCAAGACCGACCCAATACGCAATGCGAGACATTTTTTTCCAAGCAATACATTACCACCATAGCCAGAACCAACCGAGATGATCGCGTTGTCTTGTGGAAAATGACAAATATAACGCCGTTCTGGATGACAGTCTAAGACTGAGTGGATTCCACGATTAAAATCATCACTCTCACCCAACTGTTTTAAAGCCACTTCTCCCATCCGCGTCATGATACGCATGTTGAGGACCACATAAATCGAATCAGTCAGCTCGACGCCAACTTTTGTCATGGGAGAGCCGGCAGGTCCCATCAAATAAGGAATCACATACATTGTCCTTCCCTTCATTGCCCCCCGAAGCATTCCCCGAAGCTTCTCAAGCATTTCTTTCGGAGGCGCCCAATTGTTCGTGGGGCCTGCCTCTTCTTGACGCTCACAACAAATGAACGTTGATTGTTCGACACGTGCTACATCATTGGGATTGGAATGATGATAGTAACACCCGGGCCATTTTTTTTGATCAAGCTTGATCAAGATTTTTTGATCGACAGCCTGCTGTGTTAAAAATTCTTTTTCCTGCTCACTTCCATCACACCAAAAAATTTGATCGGGTGTTGTCAGCTCTGCAATTTCTTGAACCCAACTTAGCAGAGAAGAGTTGAGTGGTTCGTTCTGGCCCAATAAGGAAGAGGTAGACTGTATCATTCTTCTATAAAACAAAAGTCAGTGCTATTTGGAAAGAGAAAGTTTTTCGTTATGGGTAAATCTCCAATCAGTGAACTTGAATATCCGGGTTAAAAAAACTTTCACAAATGATTTTTAGAATTATTTCTGTCAAGGCGCTCAGAGCAAGATGCTATGAGCCCATAACATAAGCGAGGAGAACTTAACCAAAGGTGATACTTTGAATTCATAATTTTCTCAGTATCTTCATTAATTCCGGCAAGCCAATCACCTCTATCTTTTTGTCAACGGGATATCGCTCCTCGCCAGCATAAATGACAAAAGATTTTTTAGGCGACCTAAAAATCACATCTTTCATCTTCTGTCTTCCTATTCGTTCATGTAAACGGATACTTAAAATTAATAAAAAAGCCGCGTCTTGCGACGCGGCTCTTTTGTTAATTGTTGAACGAATGAGTTGTTTGGATTTTATCTAGTATATTGAGAATTCGCTGCTGCACAGAAGGACAAGAAGTCGAGAAACACAAGGCTGAGCATATTTAAATACGTGAAGTCTTGAATCCCAGAAAGACAGAGTCCTTCATAGCAGCAGTAGAATTAATAATGCACTAGTAGTCCATACCTCCCATACCGCCCATTCCTCCCATACCACCTGGTGGCATTGCAGGAGCTTTCTCTTTTTCAGGAACCTCAGTGATGACAGCCTCAGTTGTGAGCAAGAGTCCGCTAATGGAAGCAGCATGTTGTAATGCGCTACGAGTAACTTTAGTCGGATCGACAACACCAGCCTTTACGAGGTCAGTGTATTCACCAGTTGCTACGTTGTAACCATCATTGCCCTTACCTTTCTTGACTTCTTGAACGATGAGAGCTCCTTCTTTGCCAGCATTGCTAGCAAGTTGGCGCAATGGGTACTCAATCGCTTTGCGAATGATTTCAAGACCAACAAGTTCATCACCTTCAAGCTTGATGCTATCGAGAACTTTTTGAGCACGAATGAGAGCGACACCACCACCAGGGACGATACCTTCCTCAACCGCAGCACGTGTTGCATGCAATGCATCTTCAACGCGAGCTTTCTTTTCTTTCATCTCGGTTTCAGTTGCAGCACCAACATTGATGACAGCAACACCGCCAGCAAGCTTAGCAAGACGCTCTTGGAGTTTCTCACGATCGTAATCGCTACTAGTTTCTTCAATCTGACGACGAATTTGATTTACACGAGCTTGAATGTCAGCATTCTTTCCTTCACCTTCAACGATCGTTGTATTTTCTTTGTCAACAGTGAGGCGTTTAGCACGACCAAGATCTTCGAGCGTGATATTCTCAAGCTTGATACCAAGATCTTCGGTAATGCAACGGCCACCAGTAAGGATAGCGATATCTTCGAGCATAGCCTTACGACGATCACCAAAACCTGGAGCCTTGACAGCACAGATTTGGAGCGTACCGCGAAGCTTGTTCACAACAAGAGTTGCGAGTGCTTCACCTTCGACATCTTCAGCGATGATGAGAAGAGGACGACCACTCTTCGCAACTTTTTCAAGAAGCGGAAGCAAGTCTTTCAAGCTGCTAATCTTTTTCTCATGAATTAAAATGTAAGCATTATCGAGAACAGCTTCCATTCCTTCAGCATTCGTCACGAAGTAAGGAGAGAGATAACCTTTATCGAACTGCATTCCTTCAACGACGTCGAGGCTTGTCTCAATGGACTTCGCTTCTTCAACCGTGATGGTTCCATCTTTGCCAACTTTTTCCATTGCATCAGCAATGATTTGGCCGATGGTTTTGTCCCAGTTAGCAGAAACGGTTGCAACTTGAGCTATCTCAGAGCTATCCTTGACTTTTTTGCTGATGCGAGCAAGTTCACTTACGATAGCATCAACGGCTTTTTGAATACCGCGCTGCAAAGAAGTTGGGTTAGCACCAGCTGTGACATTTTTTAAACCTTCACGGAAGATCGCCTCTGCAAGTACAGTTGCTGTTGTTGTTCCGTCTCCAGCAATATCGCTAGTTTTAGAAGCAACTTCACGAACAAGTTGTGCACCCATGTTTTCATAAGGACATTCAAGTTCGATTTCTTTTGCAACGGTAACACCATCTTTCGTGATGGTTGGGCTGCCGAATTTTTTGTCGAGAATGACATTACGTCCAGAAGGTCCGAGAGTCGCTTTCACGGCCTTCGCTAATTTCTCAACACCGCGAAGCAAGGCGTGACGCGCTGCTTCATCGAATTGTAGTTGTTTTGCTGCCATAGTATTTATTAGTGTTTTATAATTTAAAGTTTCTTTGGATTATTCACTGCTTCGTTGGCAATGTTGAACGCTGTTTCGCAGCTGTTGAAAGGTTGAGGGTTTGAAAAGGTTTAGTAACATTTTTTATTTAGATTACTATTCTCTTCAATATTTCAACATTTCAACTTTTCAACACTACCGAAGCTATTTTATTTCCGCAAAAGCGGGATAAAATGGAATTGGTAGTTAGCCAATGATACCGAGAATATCATCCTCACGCATGATCATGTAAGACGTTCCGTCTAACTTGACTTCAGTACCGCCATACTTAGAAATGAGAACAGTGTCTCCTATATTTACGGTGAAAGCAACTTTGTTGCCTTCATCATCAAGCTTGCCAGTACCAAGAGCGATCACTTTGGCTTCCTGTGGTTTCTCTTTAGCAGTATCAGGAATAATGATACCACCTTTTTTGACTTCTTTCTCTTCGATCAACTGCACGAGCACTCGATCGCTAAGAGGTTGGATGTTTACTGCCATGTTCTATGTTTTGGTTATGCCTCTAGAGTATTTTTAAAATTTTCACCGTCGCTCACTGCTGAGTTACTTGGGCGCTCATATCCTCAAGAGTGAAATACACCTTCCGGATCTGAGTCTCTCGTCCCTCACACTGCATCGACTATAATAATTTTTAAAACACTCTAGTTTGTGGCTGGTTAATTGTTGTTAAATTACTTTTTCTTTTTGTGGTCGTCTTTTTTATTATCGTCGTCGACAACTTCAAATTCAGCATCGACAACATCGCCTTCCTTTTTAGATTCTGTTGAAGATTCATGATGATGTCCACCGTGCTGATGATCAGCCCCTTCGGCTCCGGATGCTGAAGCATGTTTATATAATTCAGCACTGATCTCTTGGAACTTTGTCTGCAATTTTTCGTAAGCAGCTTTGGTCTTCTCAACATCATTGCCTTTCAAAGCTTCTCGCACAGCAGCAATATCATCTTCGACTTCTTTTTTAGAAGTGCCATCGATTTTATCACCCATCTCTTTGAGTTGCTTCTCGCATTGATAAGCAAGCGTGTCGGCATTGTTATGAATTTCAATAGCTTCTTTTGCTTTTTTGTCTTCTTCGGCATGAGCTTCTGCTTCTTTCTGCATTTTCTCGACCTCTTCTTTGGTCAAACCGCTCGAACCTGTGATAGAAATCTTTTGCTCCTTGCTCGTACCAAGATCTTTCGCCGTCACGTGCAAGATTCCATTAGCATCGATATCAAAAGAAACTTCAATTTGAGGAACACCACGTTGTGCTGGTGGAAGTCCATCAAGATGGAAAACGCCGAGCTGTTTGTTATCACGTGATAATGGACGTTCTCCTTGAAGAACCTTGATCTCAACTCCAGGCTGATTGTCGCTATAAGTTGAAAAGATTTGCGAGTTCTTCGTTGGAATCGTTGTGTTACGTGGAATCATTGGCGTTGCAACACCACCTGCTGTCTCAATAGAGAGCGTTAGTGGAGTAACGTCAAGTAAGAGCACATCTTTAACATCACCACGGAGCACACCACCTTGAATAGCAGCACCAATTGCTACAACTTCATCTGGATTAACTCCCTTGTGTGGTTCTTTTCCAAGAAGGCTCCGAGCTGTATCAACCACTTTTGGCATCCGAGTCATACCACCAACAAGAACGAGTTCACTAATATCACCCATACTCCAGCGGGAATCTTTTAAGCAGTTTTTTACTGGCTCAATAGTACGTTGGAAAAGATCATCTGTTAGTTGTTCCAGCTTTGAACGGGTAAGTTTCTTTTGAATATGTTTTGGTCCTGTTGCATCTGCAGTCACAAATGGAAGATTGATTTCGTATTCTTGAGCGGAAGAAAGAGCTATTTTTGCTTTCTCTGATTCTTCTTTGATACGTTGGACAGCATCTGGCTGCTTAGAAAGATCAATACCAGATTCCGTTTTGAATTCTTTCATAATCCAGTCCATGATGCGATAATCCCAATCATCACCACCAAGGTGAGTGTCACCATTCGTTCCACGGACTTCAAAGACGCCATCGCCTAACTCAAGTGCGGAGATATCAAATGTTCCACCACCCAAGTCATAGACGGCAATTTTTTCATCTTTCTGTTTTTCTAAGCCATAAGCGAGAGATGCAGCCGTTGGCTCGTTGATAATACGAAGGACTTCAAGACCAGCAATTTTACCAGCATCTTTTGTAGCATTACGTTGTGAGTCGTTAAAATAAGCAGGTACAGTAATAACTGCTTGAGTAATTTTTTCTCCAAGCTTCGCTTCTGCGTCGGCTTTCAGCTTTGCTAAAATCATTGCTGAAATTTCTGGCGGCGAGAAAGTTTTTGGCTTGCCATCAATCTCTACTTGAATGTGAGCATCTCCATTTGCAGCTTTGACGAGCTTATAAGGGACACGATCTTGCTCCCCTCGCACTTCATCATACTTCGCTCCCATGAAACGCTTCACCGAGTAAATCGTGTTGGCAGCATTAGTGATCGCTTGACGTTTGGCCGCTTGACCAACAAGACGTTCACCGCTCTTGGTAAAAGCTACCACCGAAAGAGTCGTACAAGCTCCTTCCGCATTTTCAAGCACTACTGGTTCCAATCCTTCCATGACAGACATGCAAGAGTTGGTTGTTCCTAAATCGATTCCTAAAATTTTTCGTGAGTTTGACATATAATTAGTAAGAAGCAGATCTCATGCCAACTTCTTTATTTTACATTCTTAGACAAAACTGTCAATTGAGCCAAAAGAGTCACATTGACTCACTTCAAACCTGTTAAAACGACATTTTGTCTCATTCTTCAAAAATCGCTGAACTAAGATTTTTAAGACAGGCGTAAATTCTTCAGGCCTTGCAGTAAGCCATTGAATAATCAATTCTCGAGAAAAGAAGGCTCCCGTTTCTAACTCGCAAAGGTCCATTTTAAAAGGACCCGCAGCACAACCATAAAAACATTCAATAAATTCTTCTTCCGTTGTTGCACTAGCCTCAATCCGATGAAAAAAACATAAGTTCAATGCTGCCCCAAGCTCTTCTTTCAATTCTCGATGCGCTGCTACCAGATAACCTTCTCCGGCATTGAGATGCCCAGCGACACTAGAACACCAAAGTCCTGGATGCATTGACTTCCAACGAGAACGTTTTTGTAAAAAAAGCTCTCCCTTTTCATTAAAAATCCAAAGATGAACTGCCCGATGACGCAACTTATTCACATGGACAAAATCACGAGGCTGAATGTCAATCACACGATCAGTTTGATCGACAACATCACAAAGCTCGTCAGCTGGATGCACAACAAGAGGATGAAGCTCTTGGACCAATCTTGACCAGTCATCAATAGAAAGATCTTCTGCACGAATGGTCGCAGGATATCCTAATTTTTTTACGAGCTCTTGCCAGTGTGAAGTTGGAACTTTTAAAAGCGACCCAAGTTGTTTTCGTCGTGAT
>CAYYAN010000053.1:7070-8977 GCA_964469825.1 uncultured Chthoniobacter sp.
AAACCTCGACGAACAAGCTCTTGAAATTTTTCCTCATCACAACAAATTAACTCTGCTTGAGAACGAGGAATGATTTCCACAATCGCCGACTCTACCGCAGGTCGTGGCCAAAAAACATCAGGTGGAACAAGACGCGTTTTTTTAACTTTCCAATGTCGCCCTAAAAGCACAGTTAGTGCCCCATAATTTTTGTCAGAAGGAGAAGCTGCTAAACGTTCAGCCACCTCTCTTTGCAGCATCAGGACAAGCTTGCACGCCGGTGAGAGAGGTTGAGTAAAATGAGTAATAATAGGCGTTGAGGCACTGTACGGAAGATTTCCAAGCAATTTAATAGGACCATTTCCATAGAGAAGTCTGAGATCAACTTGAGCAGCATCTCCTACAATCACTTGAACACGATGATCATTTTTATAACGACATTTCAATTCTTCAGCCAAACGATAATCTCGCTCAATGAGCGTAATCTTTTTTGCAGGCGACTCAATAATGTGCTCCGTCAATGCACCCATACCAGGTCCAACTTCAACGACGTGATCACCCTCATTAATACCAATGGCCTTTACAATAGCTGCAGCCAAATTTCGATCGAAGAGAAAATTTTGCCCTAACATTTTACTAGGTCTCACTCCCAATTCCTCTAAACGATGACGCAACTCTGATTTTGACATCCCTTTTATCTAAAGGTGAAACTCGTTAAAATCCAGCCTCAATTTTAATAAAGAAAAATCCAATTATCCCCACTTATTAACAAGTTATTCACATTGCCCTCAAAATGTGAATGGAAATGAGTAAATTTGTAGTGTTACCTCTCCAATTTCGCTTTGCCTCATAAATAAATCACACCTTAGCGGTGTCAAAATTGAAATTTATATGATTAAAAATGGCTTTGTGATTTTAAAAAAACACCACTTACAAATTTTGAGCAAGGTGCTCAGTATTCCATTCATGACCATTTTCAAACTGATTCCTATAAGCATCTGGTATAAGTGCTGGCGGAATTTTATTTCGAACTCTCTCCCACGATGGAGAATATTCTCTCATAGCTAAACAAGCACGATAGAACTTAAATAGATCATCATCTTGTCTAAGATAATATTCCGCTTTGTGCAGAAGCAAAGACAGAAAATTACCTGCTAGAAAGTGTTTGGAAGCTACACGCGGTTTAGAAACATTGCCAATCAAGCGACTTTCCTTTTTGCCTAATTCTAGATTTTCTGCCAAGGATGCGTAGTCATCCGAAGTCATTTTGTCAAAGGATAAAAGACGTTCTTGTTCTTCTGTAAGTGGTGGATGATTTCTTTCCATCTGTTTACAATAAGCTGCCAGAGTCCAACAAAAACCAATTTCACGAGCTTGAAAAGAACGATTGTACTTCTTTCCATTTATTCTTTCAAAAGCATCAACGTTATCGTGATCTATATCAAAATATCCAACTCTTTGTGTTAAATGAAAATCACTTTTCATGAATCGGTAAGCAGCTCGAGTATATAAGAGAGCAATATCGGGATTATCACTGGCTATTGCTTGATTGGCTCTTTGAAGATTTCGAACTGCCGTGAAAGCATCTCCCGTTGATGAATAATTATCCCGACTAAGATACTCATTCGCATCATTATAGTTACCCCATTCAGGCTCCTGTATTCGAATGCTAGAAACAAATTTGAATAAGAATCCTTTCGCCAACTTCTTCATTTTCATTAATGCTTTAAAAAAACAACCTTCTAAACAAAACAAACAATCGCTACACCCTCGATGTCCTTCCCGCGAAGGCGGGAATCTATTGCGCCAGCAAGTAGCAAAACTTTAAAATCAAACACGAATGGTGCATATCCACATAATCTTACTTTATTTCTACAATAGAATTAATGATTTCAAAATTATTCTACTTTCCTTACACGCATTGGGGG
>CAYYAN010000054.1:0-8912 GCA_964469825.1 uncultured Chthoniobacter sp.
TGCAATTCTTGTTGTGGAAATGGCGCGTGAATATAGAGAGGCGGGTCACGATATTTTGGAATCAGCAGCTATGGCTGCTGCAAATCGGTTTCGTCCCATCTTGATGACCTCGATCACTTTTATCATCGGTGTCCTTCCGCTCGTCTTTGCTAGTGGGGCTGGAGCAAACTCTCGCAAATCCCTTGGCATTGCTGTTGCTTCGGGCATGCTGGCCTCAACTTGTTTGGCAGTCGTGCTAGTCCCATCATTTTTTGTAGTGCTTGAACAGTATGCGGAGAGAAGAAAAAATAAGAACTAAGATCAATGCCTGACCCCACTTGTCACTTGTTAAAAAAATTACTTTTTAACGCCTTTTAATTTTTTGGTGGATTTTTGCTTTTTTTGTTGAGCGGCTTCTTCTGCAGCAAGTTCTTCAAGAAGTTTTTGTTCTGCTTCTTGAGCTCGTTGATCTCGCCATGCATTTATTTCTGCATTCTTTTTTTCGAGTTGAATTTTTTCCGCGAGATAATTTGGATAATAATCCTCATTAATTTTTGTTTTGAGAAATTCCTTAAGATTCAGGAGATGTTTGTTTTCAGTTCCGTTAATAGTATAGTCATATTTAGCAAGCATGCGCATCTCTTCACCAACGCGAGCTGATAAATTCTCAAATAAAAAAGAGTATTCTAGATTATCGATTAAAGACTTTACAAGATGAGCGGCCCGTTCTTGAAAAGCATGTAAATTGTATTCTGCTAAATTAAATTTATTGAGAGGATATTTTTTTTGAACTTCTGCTTCCCAATTAGTATTAGTTTTTTCTAGATTTTTTACAGATGAAGCTGCTGCTAGAGGTTTCTTTTTTTTGTTTTTTTGGGATGATGAGTTTATGGTTGTTGTTAACGCGGATGTTTCATTCCTCTCTACAGCGAAAGCCGGGAAGTCGGATGGCTGCGGCGTTAGGTTTGAATTTTGATCAGGAGAGTATGGACTCATACAGCCCTGATCAAAATCCTTCGTCTGCCTTGCCCCATCAGTCTTCGCTGCTTTCTCGTCAAGAGAGTGATAAAATGACTGGGCTAACAGTGGATTGATAGAGCTATTTTTAATTTCAGCTTCCGTGCTAGAATTGGCGAGTGGCAGCTCGTGTGCGTCCCCAAGGTTTGCCTCTTCTGGGGTGATTTGAGTTGTTGTTTTAGAAGCAAGTTCCTGTTCCTTGTAGACTTTTTCTTTGTGTAGAGTCACTTCTTGTTCTGCATTCTCAGCAGTCATCTTAGAAAGAGTACTAATGTCGGCTGTTTTAGTGATGGGAAGACGACAATTTTTTAGCATCTCAGCTTGTAGCTTTTGTATTTCCACTTCACTTTCAATAAGCGCATTTTTAATGAACTTCTGATGCTCTTGATTTACAGGAGCGTTTCGGATTTCATTCATGAACTCTATGAGGTCGATATAAGAGCTATGAGAGTTCCGTTCATGAAATTGAACAGTTTGATCAAGCTTGTTGTAGTAATCATTGCCTAGAGGAAAAATAGATTGCTGGTAAGAAATAGAAATGATGCTATCACGAAGTTGATAGGCGGCACGTAAGGCCATTTGACTTTTCTCAAAAGATTCAAAAAGTGTCAGTAATTTCACACAGTTGTCTTCAGATGTGAAGCAGCCGCCATCTTTTAAGTGCTGAAGCTTCAACTTTAGTTTTTCTACTTCTTGAAGTTTTTGTTTAAAAATGGTCTCAATATTTTCTGTTGTATCTTTGTTTGGTGAATTTTCTTCTGCTGTTAGTTGTTCCTCTTCCTCTAAGACGTTATCCAGCATGGCTCGCCGAGCCATTGCCTCATCGGATGTTGAATCATCTGGAAGTCTACGCTTTTTTCCTTCTTCGGTAAGGCCTGAGATTTTCATTGTTAGTCTTGAAGTAGAAAAAGCCCGAAAAGGGCTGAGAATGGTTACAAAGACAATAGCCAAGAAAAAAGTAATCCAGGGGTTCATAATAATTGGTGAAATGTAGCAAAAATTTTTTAAAAGGCTATCGCTTATCTTGATTTTATTTTAGCTTTTAATAATGGATTGCTCGCCGGCGACGATTTCTAAATTTTTTATTGAAAGACCGGTTCTTTCAAATGTCTTGGCCATTGTCATTATGGTGCTTGGAGGAGTTGCAATTGCTTGTTTGCCAGTGACTCAATATCCACCGATCACGCCGCCGACGGTTCAAGTAACAGCGAGCTATCCAGGGGCGACAGCTGAGAGTATGGTGAAAAAAGTAGCGCTTCCTATCGAACAACAAGTAAATGGAGTCGATGGGATGATGTACATGTCATCGAGTTCGACGAGCACAGGAAATTACACGCTGACGGTCACTTTCAAAATCGGTACTGATCCCAATATGGATCAAATCTTAGTAGAAAATCGTGTTAGTGCTGCTCTGGCGCAGCTTCCTGAGTCAGTTCAAAATCAAGGAGTCGTTACTAAAAAGACTTCAACAGCTTTTTTGCAAGTCATTGCACTCACTTCCCCAAGTGGTAAGTATGATGCTCTTTTTCTTAATAATTATGCGACAATCAATCTTCAGAATCAGCTGACGCGTGTTCCTGGTGTTGGGAATATTACAATTTTTGGAATTGGACAATATTCGATGCGTGTCTGGCTCAATGCCGATCAGATGCAGCAACGCTCGCTTGTTCCTTCAGATGTGATTGCGGCTATTCAAGCACAGAATGTGGAGTTGGCTGTTGGACAATTTGGTGCTCCTCCATCTCTCAAGGATCAAGACTTGCAACTGACAATTAACATTAATGGTTCACTCAATAAAGCGAGTGAATTTGAAGAGATTATTGTCAAGTCTGATACACAGCATGGAGGTCAAATCACACGACTTAAAGATGTCGCTCGCGTGGAACTTGGATCGCAGGCTTACAATCAGTTTTTTGAATTTGATGGGAAGCCGGCCGGCGGTATTGCTATTTTTCAGCTTCCCGGTTCTAATGCGATTACAACAGCGCAAGCGATTCGCGATAAAATGGCACGACTCGCTAAAAATTTTCCTGAAGGACTTTCATATGACATTCCTTTTGACACGACACTTTTTGTTAAAGAGTCGGTAAATGAAGTTTACATGACATTGTTAGAAGCTGGAATTTTAGTGCTGTTCGTTATTATGATTTTTTTACAAGACTGGCGAGCTGCGTTGGTACCGGCAACAACAGTACCTGTGACGATTATTGGAGCTTTTGCGGGAATGGCATTGCTCGGTTTTTCAATCAATACTTTAACACTCTTTGCGATTGTGTTGGCAATTGGAATTGTGGTGGATGATGCGATTGTGGTTGTAGAAGGAGCGATGCAGCATATTGAAAACTTGTCTTTAAAATCTACTGATGCTTCAAATAACTGTGTTGCGCCGGTGCTCGTATCATCAAGTGTTAACGATACACTCAGTCAGCATGCGCCGTCGACTCCTTGTTCTTCGCAAGCCTCAGCGATTTTAAAAATAGGTTTAGAAAGTATTCCTAAGCAAGCTGCCATTGCTGCAATGAGGAGCCTCTTCGGACCAATCATTGGTATTACCTTGGTCTTGATGTCAGTTTTTTTGCCTGCTGCTTTTATGCCTGGTATCATTGGTCAAATGTATCGACAATTTGCGTTAGTGATTGCAGTAACAGCTTTTATTAGTGCGATCAATGCTGCGACTTTGAAGCCGACTCAATGTGCACTTTGGTTAAAAGCAAAAAATCCTAATAAAAAATTAAATCTCGTTTATCGCGGCTTTAATGCTCTTTATCAACCAGCAGAGCGTTGGTATGCTTCCTTGATTCATCATCTTGTCAAGCACAGTCATTTAATGACGCTAATAGGAATTGTATTGATTGCACTTTCTATTTGGGGTCTTACTAAAATTCCAACAGCCTTTATTCCAACAGAAGATCAAGAATATCTCATGGTCTCCGTTCAGCTTCCTGATGCAGCTTCGCTTCATCGCACTAAAATTGTGATGCAGCGCCTCGCAAAAAAAATGGCAAAAGTAGACGCTATTCGTGACATGTTTGTCATTGGCGGCATTTCTCCTCTTGATAACAATGCCTCGCTTTCTAATTCGGGAATTATTTATTTGATGCTTAAAGAATGGGGGCATCGTGGTCCACGTGGTAGTCTTTTGCAAGTTTATGAAGATTTATCAAAACTGGTCCAAGAGGAGCCTGATGCTAAAGGAATCGTCTTAGTGCCGCCCCCGATTCAAGGTTTAGGCTTAGCGGGAGGGTTTCAGATGCAAGTGAATTTGACTGATGGAACTTTTCATTATCCTGTATTGCAGCATGCCGTTGATAATATGACACGCGATGCAATGCAAAGTCCGATGGTGAAAGCAGCACTCACTCCATTTCGCTCTCAAGCTCCGCAAGTCAGATTGACGATCGATCGACGCGAAGCTGAGACTTATGGTGTTGCCGTGAGTGATGTATTTCACACGTTGCAAACTTATTTAGGCTCAACTTATGTCAATCAATTCAATATTTATGGATTCGAGTTTAATGTTTTTGTTCAAGGAGACACTCCTTTCCGAACAGGTCCTGATGCCATGAAAAATCTCTACGTGCGAGGGCAAACCAATGCTATGGTTCCGCTTGGTTCTTTGGTCAAAGCAGAAACTTCTCAAGGACCTTCAATTATTTCGCTTTATAACCTTTACCCTTCAGCTGCAATCATAGGACAGGCCAACCGCGGATACAGTTCTGGTCAGGTTCTTCAACTGCTTGATGATACAGCGGCAAAAGTTCTTCCTCCTGAAATTAAAACGGCATGGACAGCAATGTCGTATCAAGAAAAGTTAGCCGGCAATTCAATCTATTTTGTTTTTGCATTAGGAATTTTGTTAGTCTATTTCGTCTTGGCAGGACAGTATGAAAGTTGGATCACACCGCTTGCCGTGATTTTAGCAGTGCCGCTAGCGCTCCTTGGAACAGTGGCAGCCATTAGTGCGCTTGGTGGCGCTAACAACATCTATGTTCAAATTGGGATCGTTCTCCTGATCGCTCTCTCGGCAAAAAATGCGATTCTTGTTGTTGAGATGGCGCGTGAACACCGCACTGCAGGGGAGAGTATCATCGATGCTGCAACTCACGCTGCAGCCAATCGTTTTCGTCCGATTTTAATGACATCGATTACTTTTATCCTCGGAGTGACGCCTCTGATCTTGGCTTCCGGAGCTGGTGCGATGGCCAGAAAATCTCTCGGCATTGCCGTGGCCTCTGGTATGCTCGCCTCTACCTGCCTTGCCGTTCTCTTTGTGCCTTCATTCTATGTTGTCTTGCAGACAATCTCGGAAAGATTTGGAAAAAAGTGAATGATTATTTTTGAAAAACCATCCAAAAATGAGAACAAGAATAGTTTTTATCAAAAAAAGTCGCTGTTTTTGAGATTCGTTTTTTCTCAATTAGCTTCCAATTTCGGTAAAAAATTTTCAACTCTTCTTCATCAAAAACTTTTTCAAACTTTCCATTTGTAGGATGAAAAAAAGAGTTTTTTTCAGGAGCGGGAGAATCTTTACGCATCTCTTGATGAAAGGTATCGTCGGTAGAAAGCGTGTAGACGAAGAGATAGCCGTTAGATTTTAAGACGCGCCAGCATTCATCGCGAGCAAACATACGACCTTGGAGTGAATCGATGTCGGTAGAAGCAAAACAGTCGATTACAAAATCAAAGGAGTTACTGATGAAAGGCCACGGTTGTGTAGCGTCATGGACACAAAAGTGCAGAGACACTTCAGAAGAAATAGCTGCGAATCTTTTTTTTGCTTCTTCAATAGCAAAAGGAGAAAAATCAAAAGCGTTCATGGCAACGCCTTGTTGAGCAAGCCAAATACTGTTTCTTCCCTTGCCGCAGCCCATTTCAAGGCCCTTTAGAGGAGAGAGATTCTTTTTTTGTAACCATTCCCAAAAAAGCAAAACACCCTGCGAGACCTCCGTTGAATTCATGGGAAGTAGTACGTGGGGATGTTTGTGTTCTTGTTCCCAAATTTGTTGCTGAGAAGAATAGGGCATAAGATTTTCGAATTCTGAAAATACCCTGAAAAAATGAAAGAAAATTAAAAAGAACGAAACACTTCTTCAATTGAAGAAACAGTTCCTAATTGCTCAATCCAATAAAAGAGCTGATCACTTTCAGCTGTTGTGATGAGATGAAGATACTCTGATGTAACTTGATGTGGGAAGCGGGCTCTTAATTGTTTAATGAATAAACATCGAAATTTTTCAATTCCTTGTTCAATTCCTTGTTCAATTCCTTGTTCAATGAGTGAGTCTGCGATAGTCATAACTTTTTTCTGAGTTGATGGAGAGAGATAAGGTTGAAAAAGCTCGAAGAGATCGCTTTTGGAATATCGATTTTGTTGAGTATAGAACAAATAATAAATCGAAGACTTAAAAAGGTTCAATTTATTTTTGGAGACAAGATTTTCAATCATTGTTGCCATCTTTTTTTGAACTAGCGAAACGATATCACGTGTGAAGGCGTGCTTCAAGAACATCTCAACAATCATCCAAACTGAATCCTCTTTCAAATCAGTGTCTTCCATTTGCGTCAGATCAATTAGCTGGAATGGCTTCATAAAATAAGTGCGTGCCATTTCAATGTCTGCAAACATATCGTAAGGATCGGTAGAATAAGAATAGGAGTTTGATCCTGTATAAAGAATGATAGGATAGACCACTGGAAGTTTTGTTTCTCCAGTTTCTTTAATATGTGATCGGAATAGATTGCAGCTGTATTCTAGAAGTCTCAATGCCATCAGGGGATCCGCCTGTCGTTGATGTTCGATCAGCAAATTGATGTAGCCAGGTTTTCCTTGAAAAGAAATTTTGAAAGGGACATCAGTGATAAACTCTCGAAGATCATTATTAATGAAGCTTTGTGGCAAAAGTTTTAAAGAGCCTAAATCAATTTTTTCCAAGATAGCCTGAGGAAGATAACGCTGCATAAAATCTAGCGCTACTTCTGGATCACTCATGGCACTTCGAAAGAAGCGATCGTGAGGATTTGTGACTTTTTGAGCGTTTTTTTTATTTTGATTTTTATTGGAAGGAATTTCTGATTGAGACATCAAAGCGCTATATCAGAAAGGAGTATGATAAGCGAGATCAAATGAATTTTTAAAAAGCATCAATGAAAATGAAGAAGTTTTCATAAGGATTCTTATTCAAATTTATTTCAGAATGATCGTTTCCTTACAGGCATTGCGGCTAGTCGTCTTTCGAAACTCGACTCATACTCCGAATTGCTGCGCCATCGCGGTATTCGTTGCTTGAGCATTTTACTGCAGTAACAGAAAAGTATAAAAATAATTTGAACGTTTTAAAACCTAGAGAGTCTAACCTTATGAATAGAGTAATTTCATAGTTTACTGTTCTTGGCGAGTCACTGCGGCCTGTTTTTTGGTTTTTTCAGGTCGATCAACAGTGACTCGCTTTTTTTTGGCATGATCTTGGAGGGATCATTAAGATCTAGCCCGGATATTTCACGGTAATTCTGCTGCGGCTTGCGAGAGCCAGGTGTATACAGCGTCAGTCTAGGATTGCTTTTTGGGCAGTATAAAACATAAAGCCGTTGTTGCAATCCGTTGCTTTCTTTGTCTACATCAGGCTGCGCAGCGCCTCACGACGAATTACCATGAAATATCCGAGCTAGAAGCATGGCATCGATGCAATATTTTTGCATTGGGCCAACTCCATGCGTGATGACGAGCCACCCTTTTTCTGTTTCCATGGGAGAGCCACAATTGCCAATATTAGCAGTTTTCGAAGAGAAAACTGAACAACGGAGTAGTGTGGCAACGCATAAATCGAAAGTAATGTCAAGAAATCATTTGTTGTAACTTATTAAAATTGAATTGCTTTTGTTTGATTAATTTGATAGGTCACGAACTCAAAAAAAAGCAAATATTTTCTTGCTGTTAGGAGGTAAAAATGGCAGTAACGATGATTAACAATAGTTAACTATTATTGTTTATTCTTGTTGCGAGCGAACATTTGACAGTTTTGCTGGTAATGAGCATCAAACCCCTAACCCCATAATAAGAAAGTATATGAAAAAGCATATTGTTGTTCTACTGATGTTAGTCTCTGTACGTCTACTCGTAGCGGATACGATGACATTACAAGAAAGGTCTCCTGAATTATCTCCTTCAGCAGGAGAGGTTGCTCCATCAATGAGAGTGATTACAGAGAGTGAATTTGAAGGAAAGGTTCCTATTGTGATTCATATCAACGAATCATTGGTTGTGCCTCTTCATTATGAACAGAATACTTTGACAAATTCTTATCAGTTTCTTTATGGCCCTCAAGGCTCAGATAAAATAGACATCTTTGGAGATGGGGGCACTTGGTCCAGTTCTGATTATGGTGTGACTTTTGATCTCAATCTTATTTGCACAGGAAAAAAAGTAGGTCCAGCTGTTGTTCTGTTTGGAGATGGAGGGGAGATTATGAAGGAATTATCGGTTCAGATTGTTGAGTGATTTTTGTTCCCCTCAGAACCATTGATGAGTTGGGCTATGAAGAGGATTCATTGGCTCAACTCTCATCAATCTCTGTCTCCCCTCATGAAAACAGCTTTAATCTGGATATTTCATCGTAATTCGTTGCGCGGAGCCGCGCAGACTGATGTAGACAAGGAAGGCGATGGATTGCGACGACGACTGTATCTTTCATGCTGCCAGAGAAGCAATCTTAGACTGACGCAGTATACATCAGGCTCTCACAAGCCGCAGCAGAATTACTGTGAAATGTCCTGGTTAGCTAAGATATTTATTTTATTGATTATTCTTTTGATAACATTTCCTCAGATAAAAGCAGAAGGACTTATTCCTGAAGAATGGCAATGGCAATATCTTGGATATATTCATGCAGATCCCACGATGTTGGCACCTAATCACAGTG
>CAYYAN010000055.1:0-8833 GCA_964469825.1 uncultured Chthoniobacter sp.
CGAATGGTACACACGGCTAGACGGCCTCGACACACCGGCCATTCTGAACACACATGACAGAAGAAGATGCTCAAACGGACACGCCGACGAGTTTGAAATGCAAACCAGACCACGAAATTCGGGTATTGGCTGAGGAACTGTCCATGTCAATAACATAGTGGTTGGAGCAGATCGCCGCACCGTCCTGGGCGACGCAACGCGAAGAGCTATGGAATTTCGACCGTCGCACGCAAGTTCGAGATCGCGCTGCCGGCGGAATTTTCGGCGGTTCCGGCTTACAACCCCCTATAGAGTCTTCGAGCATCAACGGCAAAAAAAAGAACCGTTTGCGTTCAGCGCTGTTGAATACCGGCGGAGACTCGAACGCCTCTTCCTCCAGACTATTGAAGATTTTCATTCTAGCCATAGGGAAAATCCAATTCAATCTCCACTTAAATAATTGCATCTTAGCATGTTTCAGCGAAATATTCTAAGATACATTTTGATTCAATTATTTACATTCACAATTGCTTCCACAAGAGCAGTTATAACCACAGAGACAGTTTTCACTACATTGGCAAGATTGAGAAGCTGGCCTAGAAAAACATCCGCAATGTCTTTCTTGTGTGCAGGTGCAATTTTGGCACTTACAATTTATCATAGTGGGGGCAGCAGTAAGACCACTAACCGCGATGAAAGTGTGTGTCGAGCTTCAGGACAAATTGCGGCAAAATTCATGTGAAGCCTGGAATCAAAATCCTATGGGACTTTAGTGTCGTTTGTTTAAACTCACCCATATTGTAGCTGATGAGAAACTAAACAATAATCAAAAAGTTGCGTTAATTGACACGGCGCTAAATTCTGAAAATGGCAAACCGTCGCAAGTAGAGAAACAAATTGACGAATTCAAGCAAGACGCAGTGAAGCTTCAGCAGGGGCAGGACTATTTTACTTTGTTGGAGGGGTCTGGGGAGTAACGGAACAGAAAACCCGGTTAAGAATCTAAAAGTAAATCCAAACTTGTCCTAAGAGGTGTTGTCATAATTATCTCGGAGATTAATTTGCCATAGTATTCCTAATTGTCTACCCCCCTGACACAATCCGTGAATGGTTTTGAAACCCTTAACCGGGTTTTCTGTTCCGTTACTCCCCAGACCCCGAATTTTCGGCGGTTCCGGCTTACAACCCCATTTCCAGAGCTGGCAAGAGGCCTGTGGGCAACGCAACCAAGCCGCTTACGACGCCTTACAGACCATTCCCCAAAATGCACTCAGAATGTTTAGAGCCCAACAAATAGAGACCCTGCGATATCGCGCAGCTCGTTATGAAACTACCTTACAGGGAAAGGATGAGAAGAATCGCCTTGAAAACCAGCTCGGCGAGCGCTTAGAAGAACTCCTCTTCAAACTCTACCCGGAAGGCCCTAGCAGGAGATCTATCCGTGAGTATCGCTACAGCAGTAAAAGAGCTCTCTCTATCTCTTGCAGCGGCTCTAAAGCCGGCACCTTCTATGATAATGTGGATTTAGCCTATCAGTAAATTGATTATCAATGAATTGCAAATTAATTCAAAATAAAAGTTAGACTAATGGAGGTGTAATTTCTCCTTTTAGCGCCTTACTCCAATACGTTTGATCGGCATAACAGGCGACCAAGGCGTCAATATCAACCTTTGATGTTTTTCTGAATTCAAAGCTACCAAACAGATTGACATGCTGCCAAGCAACAGGTGAAATCCCTTTGATAATAGTCTGTGCTTCTTGATCCTCCGTTACCAGGGTTTGTTCATACACTCGCGATAATAGAACGGTGTTATAGTAAATGACCGCATTCGTGATAAGACGCGAACATTCGTTCCATATTAGTAAGTTTGTCACACCCCAGGCGAAGCCCAAGCATCTGTCAAACTTTTAAAAATTTATGGCTCATAACCATTTCTACTAAAATTAATGTTTGGGTATCTATTTTTTAAGGGTTGAAGATCGCCACGATTGATCCAGTTACAGTTGTGCAAGGAGATGGCAGTAAGGTTTTTGCCTAACATACATAAGCCGGTCAATCCTGTTATGGCGACGTTATTGCATCCTGACAGATTCAAATAGTTAAGATTTGGGCAACCCTGAGCTAAAACCGTGACGCCCACATCCGTAATGTGGCAGTCCCATAGAGCTATGCTACGGAGATTACGGCAGCCTCCAGCTAGTGCTATCAAGCCTCTGTCCGTAATGCCCAAGTCATGGTCTAAACTTAGAGACACAAGATTGGGACAGTGGGCGGCTATTGCTATCAGACTGGCATCTGTGATCAAAGAGCAGTGGTTAAGGTTTAAATCTAAAATATTGTGGCGGTGAGCCGCTAAGACTGTTAGGCCAGCATCAGTAATATGGCTGCATCCATGTAAATTTATGCTCATGAGATGGGGAAAATTCGTAGCTAGTAAGGTAAGAGTGCTGTCTGTAACAAACGAGCAACAGGATAAGGCGAGATCAGTAAGCGCGGTACAATGCTGCGCTAGAGCTTTCAAGCCAGTATCTGTGATTTGAGTAGAACCTAGACCTAAATGGGTAAGGTTTGGGCAATGCTGCGCTAAAGCTATCAAACCGATGTCTCCAATCTGCGTGGATCCGATCAGTTGTAAATTAACTAGCCGGGGACAATGCTGCGCTAGAGCTTTCAAGCCGGTATCCGTGACTTGGTGGTGTAAAAATAAGCGTACCTCATTGAGGTTGGGGAATCGGATCGCCAGCGCTGTCAAGCCCAAATCATTTAGCTCTCTACACCAGCTCAAATCTAATCTGTTGGAGGTAATTATTTCTTGTACATCATTAGAAAAAAAATCTAATACTGCAAAGTAGGCTCCTAAATTCGTTTCGTAACGCATCACGTCGGAAAAACTTTCTTTAAAACTCTTTTGAAAATAGCAAGCAAATCGCAGTTTTTCAAATTCTAAATCATAAAACCGACGATTAATCGTGGTGATTTGATTTATTAATTGATGTTGATCCGCAACAAAAGAATGAGCTGTATTGGAGGCTAGTGCAACAAGATCATTTAAAACACTTAATATTATATCTCCAGCTAAATTGAGTACTTTTGTCAAATTCGACTTTATTTCATTACTTTTTTTGCTATTTGGTTCAAAAACCATTTTTGTTTGTAAGACATTTTCGAAATTGTTTTTGAATTTTTGAAGATCATTTTGAGCGAGAGAAATTTGCCCTAAAACGTTATTCTCTAATTTATATAACTCTTTTTTTGTGCTTTGAAAAGTTTGTAGTATCATCTGCTTTTCTTCTAAAATTTTTGAATTACATGCTTGAAGGGTTGTTTGTATAAATAAGTTATTTTCTAATCCTCTTATGATTGGATTTTCTAATATAACTCGTTCAATCGTCATATTTTCGTATTCGTTAGGAATACTTTCCAACAGAGGGAACAAATTATTTTGAAACTGTGTTATGCAATTCAAGTATTTTTCTTGGTAATTTTGAAGTATGTCGATTAATAAATTGCGATACTCCTCAAGGAAAAACTGGTTTTCCTGTGGAGGGATTAGTGCAATTTCTTCATTCGAAATGGCAACCTGATCATTCATTTTGGTAAGTTCATTTAAAAATAGAACTTCCAATTCTTCTTGACAACTTGAATAGCATGTAGAAATTATCGCTAAAACTGTCTCATGCTGGCTCTCTAATTCTGCTTGTTCCTTTAGGTAAGCGTTCTCAAGAGACTTATTATCTTCCGGATTAATGTTCATCAGTTGAGGCAATCGACGAGAAGAGAGAGTTATAGAGCCGGTATTAGTAAAATTGGCAGAATGCTCCAAGATTTCATGGATCGTATCTGGTTTCTCTATATTTTTCTCGAGGGGCTTCGATAACCACGTTGATACCAAGCTGGTAACCGAAGAAGCAATAGATGTTACTGCAGCACCGGCCCAAAACGCCATTCGGGTACCTGCATCATTAATATCCGGAGCGTTAGTATTATCCTCGACTAAGCCTGAAGATGCAGCTCTTCCTGCCAGGAAGGCTGTCATTAAGCGCTCTTTATTTGGTTGCATGCCGCCCATAAGACCAAAACGTAATTCCACTTTAGGATCCCCATTGCTAAAATGAGACACATGGAAAGTTCCATTACTAATAATAGTCTTTAAAATAGAGAGTTCAAGAGGCTGTCTTAACTCTTTGGGGAGATCAAAATGGTTGACTGGATCAAATCGATTTCCATTTCGTATAGATATTTTAATGGGACAAAATGACTCAAAAAATAACCTTATTTCTTCTCCTCGGTGAGTGATAATTGTCCATCTTTTGCACATATAGTTCACTGAAACAGGTATAAAAAAAGGCCGCCAGGTAGTCTGTGAATTTTCAATAGGTGTTAACATAAATACCTCCCAAAATAAAAATAAAATTAACTATTGTTTTCTTAATAGACGGGTATATTATAGCAATTAAGCAGGCATAATATTTAATATGCCTGCTCCCTCTATTATTTACCAGGATCGATAATTCACCTGCCCCCTTTCAATGATTCTTTGATTGACATCATCAAATTGAGGGTCAACTCTTGTAATACTATAATTTTTTCCTCTTAATAAGTCTGTTGCGTTTCTTAATCTCTCGTGAAAATCATTGAGGCATCGTACCTTGTCTTTTTGATAGGATTCTGCTTTTTTCAATTCAGTAGTGTATTTATGCTGAAGAGCATCTACTTCTACCTGGTTGGCATGTCTTTGTCTTAATACAGCAAGTTTTTGATTATGCTCAGCTAATCTTTCGGCTTGTTGATTGTTAAAATTATTTTGAACTTCTTGAATTTTTAATTGCTGTAATTGTTGAATAGCATTAATTATTGTATTTATTCTTTCTTGATCCATCCTCTGTTGTGAATTTGCTCCATCAAATGCTTGGTTAATTAACGCACTGTGATTCATTATTGCATCGTTTTTTTCTTCATTATTTCTATGAATAGTGTTTGAAATAATTTCCGAATGAGGTCTAATTATTAGATTGGTGGCTACATTGTTCATACTGGAGATAACTCTTTCAGTTTGTGTTGGATCTTCAAAATTGAAGTTGTAGTTTAATACCTGATGACCCAAGAATTGATTCATCTGGCCTAGAGTTGATGTAAAACCTTGCTCTATTACAGTCGAGTTTCTTTGAAAACCGGTATTTATAGCTTGTTGTTGCCCGTTCAAAGCAGATATTGCTGTATCTACGAATCTATTTCCATTGTTAACCGAATTGGCAACTACAGCTCTGATGTCTTGAGTGTGATTTGCTATGTTTTGATTTATGGGTGTAAGACTATTCATTTTCCTTTTCCTTTTTTTTATTTTTGGTGTTGCGTTAGAAAACTGATTTTTTTTTGAATTGTTTTTAATTGAGAAACAACGAGGGGAAGTCGTAAATTCATAGTTGATAATTGGCCGAGTACGAACTGTTTTTCTCTTGCTTCTAAGTTTTTAACTTCCTCGTAAACAGATAAAAAGAGCTGCCTATGCTCATTGGGAATCAATGAATCGTCCAACATCTTATCAATCTTACTTATCAGCTTTTCTATAGCCGTATGGGAGGAAGACAAAGGTGTTACCGTAATGATTTTCTTCGTCATTTCATCACAAAATTCTTTTATTTTTTCGCTATTTTTAAACTCTTCCTCATTGATTTTTTGACATTGTTTTTTTAATTCTATTTCAATTAATTTCTGATTTTGATTTTTTATTAAATTCAGCAGTTGTTCATCTGCTTTATTTTGCTCCAAAATTTTTCCTCGGCATTTAAGTATTGATTCTTGGATTACTATTTTTTCACTATCTATATTCCACAATTTACTAAGTAAATGAAGAGCAGAGCCTAGCTGATGAATCGACTCTATGTTCGATAGTTCCTGCGAACACAAATCGGCTACAGTTTTTATCTCCCACTTTGTTTTAACAAAAAGACTGAGTAATCTTGCTTCAAGTTCAATAAAGTTTATTTCTAATTGATTTAACTCATTATTTCGATAGGTCTTATTTGCTATCGTCGTCTCACGAAGTTGATTTAAAGATGTGGTGTTTAGCGTATAATTATCAAAAGGAGATTCAATAGCAATTTGTTGTAATGTATTTTCATGTGCTGTTAAACGATTGGATAACAAATTGAATTCTTTCTCTAATGCGCTTGCATCCGATCTGAATGAAGAGTCTTTGCTATACTGACCGCCTCCGTTGAGGAAGAGTAAGCAAGCTTTTTCAAATGCTTGAAAGGAAATCGTGATATCAATCGATTGGATCAATTTAAGAAATTCTTTGAAATTACTTCTTGAAAGCATGAGATCATTGAAAGCATCCGACGGAGGTTCTTCTACATTAAAAGACGTGGAGGTCCTGAATAAATCTATGCACCTACTGTTCTGTTCATCTCGTATCCATCGTGCTTGAATATTTCGAAAGAAATCCTTTTGATGAATTCGATCAAAC
Source organism: uncultured Chthoniobacter sp. (assembly GCA_964469825.1). GTDB lineage: Bacteria > Verrucomicrobiota > Verrucomicrobiia > Chthoniobacterales > UBA6821 > CAIWMF01. Next base: position 6,451 of record CAYYAN010000055.1, read on the forward strand.
TGCTCTAAAAGGTTTAAACCGGCATTAGTTAACTTGATTTTTTCGTTAGCGACTTTTACCGAAAAAGTACCATTAGAGGAACGAAACAACTTAATATCATTCCACTCAGTTAGATTATATATGCGCGATGTCCATATGCACCTCATAAAATTTCTCCGTTTTAGTCATTTATGCTTTCTGGTATGGCACTAAGGTGCTCTAAACCAAGAAATAATATATTTTAATTATTCCAACGGCCCCTAACTTAGACAAAGTGGGTCTGTCTAAAAGCGCCTCCAATTGAAGCCCTTTAAACAAAAACATCCTAGCAAATTTTATATTTAATTAGACATAAAAAAATAAAACGAGGCCTTCCCGTTATACCCCCCTTCCTTTCTTTAAAACTCCACACCATATTGTAAAGGCTATATTTTTGAAAAATTTGGGGTAATTTTTTTCTGGTGTTGATTTACCACAGGGAAAATCAACAAGGTTGGGAGCATAAGCGAGATGCATCAATAGCGGGGATAGGGGTTATGAGGCGATAAAATGGCAAGGCGTTTACGAAAGCAGCGTGTCCTTTTGGTGAGCGTGCGTGAAAAAAATCTACCCAATTGGCATGATCCAGCGCTTTAATCGAGAGGTGTTATGTCTTATCTGGATAAATTGGCCAAAGTCGAGGCTCTCATTCAACGCGCCTCTTCTCAAGGAGAGCGTCACGCTGCTGAGTTAGCCAAGGGACGGATTTTAACAAAAATCTCTGACTTACAAATCAATCGCCCCATCGATTATAAAATCACCCTTGATAGTGCTTGGATAGTTCGCTTTGTCATCTTTTAAACACTATATTAAGAATTTTATTGAATAAACCATTGTCTTATTAACTTCAAACAGAAATGCGCTTCCACCTTTCTGAGAAGTCTGCTTGGGTGGGATTTCCATTCCAAAGAAGAGTCTGCAATTCATGAGCTTCCAAGACTACTCCACAGACATCATTTTCTCTGGTAGGCCACCAAGAGAATTTTCCTTTAGAAAGGCGTTTAGTACATAGCCAGAACCCTTGTCCATCATAGACCAAAACTTTCAAGCAGGTAAGGGAACGATTACGAAAGAGAAAAAGGACCCCACTAAAGGGATCCTTGTTTAAAAGATGCTGACAGCAGGACATGAGGCCATCAATTCCTTTACGGCAATCAACAGGGGCATTAGCAACGTAAATAAGCATCTGAGGGGTGATTTGGATCATGAGAATTCGCCTCTAAAGAGCTTCTCAATGAGGAGAGGCAGCTCTTTAATGAGTCCCGTCCAACGGAGATTAATAGGATGCTCCTGCCGTTTAATCGTGAGCTCAATCAGCGATTGGTTCTTATTGTTTAGAACCTGGGCCTGAGTAAATCCTAGTATGACTTTGCGCTGCTTCTCGAGGCGTCTTTTAAGGTATTGGGTTGATATACCCAAAGCAGCGGCTATCTCAGCGACATAATAGGTGTTCGTCAGATCAAAGACCTCTTTCCAGAGCTCTTTAGGTAAGTGAATACGGCGGCCCTGGTTGAGGGCCCTGATACGGTGGAATTTCTGTGCGACTTCTTCAAGTGTGTGTGGACTGGTTTTCATAAGCAACCTCCTTATTTGGTTGCTCATAAACTCGCCGAACTACTCTTCAAAAATCACGCACGCTCACCAAAAGGACACTACCCATGGGGGAATGACAAGCGCCGTTGCTATCTGCACCTGTATTACAATGCTCATGCACGAGCCACTGCCGTCGATCAGTTTACTGAAGAATTGGTTGAGTATAAGAAGGAATTGGAATCAGGAGATTTGATGAACGCGCATCAAGAGGCGTACGAAACATTTTTTGTGATAAAGACTACCCCCAAGCGCGGAACACAAGTCTTGTACAATGACCAAGCTGTGAGCCAGTACATTAACCGCTATGCTGGATTCCAAGCGCTGTTAACTAATAGCATTAAAGATCCAGTGGAGTCCTTGCAAGTCTATCGAGACAAAGATGTAGTGGAAAAGTGCTTTGATGACCTGAAAAATCAATTGGATATGAAGCGTCTACGCATGCATAGTTCAGCAACCGTTGACGGCAGGCTCTTTGTGCAGTTCATTGCCCTTATTTACCTGAGTGCTCTACGAAAGGAGATGAGACAGTCTGGTCTTATTAAACGATACACGGTTCGCGAGCTTCTACAAGAAATGGATACGCTGACTAAAATAAAGTATTCCGGTAAGTATGGTCACATCCTCACGGAGGTAACCAAGCCACAGCGGGAAATTTTACAGGGCCTAAATATTGCTCTGCCAAGCTAGACCTAGTTACAATTTTCGCGGGAAATCAGGATACTCGGAATTTTCTCTTGGTCGATTATAGAAGTGAGTCATACACAGTCTTCTC
>CAYYAN010000056.1:0-8817 GCA_964469825.1 uncultured Chthoniobacter sp.
GGGAATGCCGCTGGCTGCTCGGTTACTAAACACCATCATTGCCAATAGCCTCGACAGGGCAGCCTTCCATGGCTTCTTTGCAGAGGGCTTCTTCTTCGGAAGTAGAAGGTTGCTTGAAAACAAAGGAATGTCCTCCGTCATCATTGCGAGTGAAGTTTGCAGGAGCCGTTTCACGACAAAGATCACAGTCAATGCATTGATCATCTACATAAAATTTTCCTGAAACATTATCAGAGTATTTATTAGCAAGGTCAGCCATAAGAAAAGATTAAGGAATGGTTTAGGAGCTAGCTACTGAAACAAAAATCGACAGTTTTTGGATCCGCGATCGTCAAAATAAGAATGACGGAGTAATGTAGGTTGTCTCCACAACGAGGTTATTAACGGTACGTCGAGAGGCGAATGATTTCAATGACTTTTTTTGCAACAATCATCGGATCAAGATCAGCAAGCGTATCCGTTGGACTCATGATTGCCTTACCTTTTTTTGAATAAGGCTGCCAAATAAGCGAATCAATATCTCCAAAAAGAGTCACAGTAGCAATATCTAGCGCTGCGGCAATATGCATCGCTCCACCATCTGATCCAACAATTAAATCGCAGGTAGAGAAGGCCACCATTAGGCTTCGGAGGTTGGTTGTTGGTTTTGCAAGTACACTAGGAAAGGTTAATGATAACTGCGCAGCTAGGGAATCATCCCCAGGATGTTGCAGTGTTTTCTCTGAGCCGGGAGACCAAAGCAAGCGCAATCGAGCATGAGGAAGGAGTGCTGTGATGAGCTGTTTCCACTGTTCGAAAGTCCAACGTTGTTTAGGGCGACGGGCAGAAATCTGGAGGCCAATTACAGGAAGGTTTGATGGACCAGGAATCATCGTTTTCTCAGCAATGAGAGATTTTTTTTCTGTGGCTGAAAGAAAAAGTGACATTGCTTCTGGTGCTGGAAGATTGATTCCAAAAGCTTTCGCATAGGTGAGCACTTGTAAGACATGGGGATCTTTTTGCTCGATAGCAATAGGATGATAGTTTTGAGGAACGCGATATTGTTGAGTGGTTGCGCCATAAATTGCTTGAGGCTTAATCCAACTAGCAAGACCCGTTGTACGTTTGTTAAAAACAGGCACTGCAATAATGACATTATCATAGTGTTGCCATCGAAGTTGAAAAAGGATAATGACCTTATGAATCCACGCTTTGATTTTTTTCCGGAGACCATGAACATGCTTTGCTTTTCCATAACTCCAGCAGCGGGAGATGCGAGGATCATGGCGGAGTAAATCAATATTATAGTCATTGCCAAGAAAATCAATTGTGGCCTCAGGATAAGCCTTGCGTAAGACTTCAAGCAATGGTGTTGTGCAAGCAAGGTCACCAATATTATCGTTACGGATGAGAAGAAATTTCATGGCAAGTTGCAGGTTGAAGGTTGCAGGTTGAAGGTTGCAGGTTGTAGATAAAAGTTAAAAATTAAAAAAGAAGAATTTTTTTCTGTAGACTGCAAACTCAAAGCAGTAAGCTTATAACCATGACAACATCTCTTTCTTCTCCTGCTCCTATTTTGCCAACCGAAGGACGCCATGCTTTGCATCTTTTTTTCAAAGTTGACCAGACAGTTTGGCGTTATTTTGATCAAGACGAGCAACAAGAGCGATTGCAAGCACTGCGCCAATTGCTTGAGGAAGTCAGAGCATTACCTGAGACACAGCTCTTAAGCTTCAGTATGGTAACGCCGAAAGCAGATCTTGGTTTTATGATGATGACACCTGATCTACAGCAACTTGATAGCATTGCAAAAAAATTGGAACGTGTGCTTGGTGACGGCGTTTTGGTTCCAACATTTTCTTGGCTTTCCATGACCGAACGAAGCGAGTATGGCATGAACGATGAGGAATATGCTGCAAAATTAGAGCGCGAAGAAAATCTTTCTCCGTCAATGCCCGGCTTTGAAGCAAAGATACAAGCCTTTCGCGAGAGGATTGCAAAATATGTCGAGGAGCGGCTCTACCCGCAGTTGCCCAATGCAGAAGAGTGGCCCGTTTTTTGTTTTTATGCGATGTCAAAGCGTCGCAACCCAGAACAAAATTGGTATGCATTGCCTCTCGATATCCGAAAAAAATTAATGCATGGCCACGCCTTGGTTGGTCGTGCTTATGCAGGGCGTGTGCGCCAGTTCATTACAGGTTCAACGGGACTCGATGATCAAGAGTGGGGTGTCTCGCTTTTTGCAAAAACTACGAGTTCTATTAAAGAGATTGTTTATGAAATGCGCTTTGATGAAGTCAGTGTGAAGTACGCTGAGTTTGGTGAGTTTTTCATCGGCATTCAAATGACAACAGGGGATCTTGCAAAGCGGCTTGGATTAGAGTGAAGCAGAGGCTGTAGGGAGGAAAACAAAAGAACTTTCTTTGATCCAAAAAGAGGAACCAAATTCAGCGCTGATCTTTTTTTGAAGATGCAAAATTTCTTTTGCGCTGATTTCTTTTTTCAAAGCAGCGACCATTGTCGAGCCAGAGCCTGTCATCCAAGTGGCAGCAACCTCTGGACACATCTGTAAAAACGATTTCAAAATGGGAAGCTGTAAATATTTTTCAAAGATAGGAGCCTCGAGATCATTAAAAATCGAAACGAAATTAGGATTACTCAGCTGATCAACCAAGTGATGAGCTGCTAGCCCCGATTTTTCATCCCTCTCTACTGCGAAAGCCGGGAAAGCCGATGGCTGCTGCGTTAGTTCCCGCCTTCGCGGGAATGAGCAGTATGCATGCATACTGCTCAACGTTATATTCGAAACCTGCCTTGCCTCATCAGCCTTCGCGGCCTTCTCGTCACGAGAGTGATGAAATATCCGGGCTAGAGAGTTCTCTTTTTTGCCTTTTGAGTTAAATTTTCCATCTTCAAAGCTTTTGTAAGCCTCTGCGGAAGCGATAGAAAATGGAGGCTTGATTAAAAGAAGTTTCCAGTCGGGCAGAGAAACAATTTCACCCAATATTTCTCCACGACCGCGACACCATTTCGGCTGGGTATCAAGAAAAAATGGGACATCAGAACCAAGTTGCATTGCCAGTTGATGAAGCTCTTCAAAAACGAAAGGTTCCTCGAAGAGTGTATTCATGCCTCGTAGGATAGTCGCGGCATCGCTACTTCCTCCGCCAAGTCCCGCTCCATGAGGAATTCTTTTTAATAAGCTGATGGAAACAGCTTCTTGGTGGCCAAGTTCTTTTTGAAAAACCTTTGCCGCTTTGATACAAAGGTTGTCGTCGCCTGTGGGAAGAGATGGGTCATTGCAAGTAAAGACGACAGAGCTAGAGGGATGGCCATGAGCATGACTGAGCTCGATCTCATCAGCAAGAGTGATCGGTGCCATGAGGGTTTCAATCTCATGATAGCCATCTGGCCGCTTGCCTAGAATACGAAGAGAGAGGTTGACTTTAGCTGGAGCGGTAAGATGAAGTGAAGAGATCATGTTTTTAGGAGGTCTCGAGCACGAATAATTTTTTTTGTTAGCTGTTTTTTCTTTTTCTTGAGAGCTCGAAAATCACATTCAATTTGAAGGCCATGCCAAAAGGTAGGAGATTAGTCAAAAAACTCTTACCAATAAAATGGATTAAACGCCCATCTGCATCATGTAGGGAAGGGCAGTCGCCCATGTATGATAAAGAGTGCTGACATTCCAATGATAGGTTCTTCCATCGAGTTCGATCGAAAGTTCAGGGTCTTTGGTGACAACGCCGAGACGACAGAAGGGCAGTTTTGAGTCGGAGAGAAGCTTTTCAACATGATCTGCTTTTGCTGCAGATGTTGAAAAAATAATACGACCTGAAGTTTCATTGAAGAGGGCAACATCAGGACGTAGTTCTGCTTTTCCAAGCGTAATCTTTGCACCTAACAGCGGAGAGTCTTTTGATTTTTTGAAACATGATTCAGCAAGAGTTACCGCCAAACCACCTTCGGAGCAGTCATGAGCACTCTGGATGAGGCCAGCACGGATCAAGGATAAAAGTTGAGCATTGATTTTTTTCTCATGCTCAAAATCAATACGTGGAGGAAGCCCTTCTTTCTTGCCTTGGGAGACAAGAAGATAATGAGAGCCACCAAGTTCATCACCAAGATTTCCAAGCAAGAAAATGACATCATCTGGCTTTTCAAAATATTGTGTCGTGATGTCTTCTTGTTTCTCAATTATTCCAACCATGGCGACGGTTGGTGTCGGATCAATTGAAGATTGTTGACTTTCGTTGTAGAGGCTTACATTTCCACCAGTGACAGGAATATTAAAAGAGCGACATCCTTCGGAGATCCCTTCAACAGCAGCGCGAAGTTGATAAAAACTTTCTGGTTTATGAGGATTGCCAAAATTGAGATTATCCGTCACTCCAATAGGAATAGCGCCTGAACAAGTGAGGTTTCGAGCGGCTTCAGCCATAGCAGCCTTGGCTCCCTCTTTAGGATCGAGAGAGCAATAGACGGCATTGCAATCACTCGTAGCTGCTAAAAATTTATTAGCCTCACGGAGGTAGAAGACAGCAGCATCAGAGCCAGGAGGTACCACCGTACTATTTTGAACCATGTAATCATACTGCTGCCAAATCCAATGCTTTGAAGCAATGCTGGGATGAGCCAAGAGCAGGAGCAATGTGGATTGAATATCAGCATCAGGAAGAAGGCTTACATCAAGGACTGCTGGAGCTTCCCAAGCAGCGGCTTCGCGAGCGTAGAGCGGTGCATCATCAGCAAGGGCTCGTGCAGGAATTTCGACGATCACATCGTCTCCTTTTTTGACTCGCATCATGCCATCATCTGTAACCCGTCCAATCAAGGCGTAAGGCAGTTCCCACTTTTCGAAAATCTTTTTTACTGGGGCTTCTTCTCCTTCATGCACGATTACGAGCATGCGTTCTTGGGATTCGCTCAACAAAATTTCATACGGTGTCAAATCAGTGGCTCGTTGAGGAACTAGATTTAAATCAATTTCTACGCCAGTACCACCGCGGCTGGCAGTTTCACACGTTGAGCAGGTCAGGCCTGCTGCTCCCATATCTTGAATGCCAGCAACGCAACCACTTGCTAGCAGCTCGAGACAGGCTTCGAGTAAGAGTTTTTCACGAAAAGGATCACCAACTTGTACTGCAGGGCGATCAGCTTTGGACTCTTCGGTTAATTCGCGTGAAGCAAAGGCTGCTCCAGCAAGCCCATCACGTCCCGTTTCAGCACCAACATAAAAAACAGGATTACCAACGCCTTTAGCTGCGCCTCGAGCAATCTGGTTATGACGCAGTGTGCCAAGGCAGAAAACATTGACGAGAGGATTGCCGGTGTAGCTTGCATCAAAATAGATCTCACCACCAATTGTCGGAACACCAATGCAATTTCCATAATGGGAAATGCCTGCCGTAACGCCAGCGAGAAGTTGCCGGTTAATTTTCGCTTGTTGGCTATCGCCTTCAATCGTGCCAAAACGAAGGGAGTCAAGCAAGAATGCTGGGCGAGCTCCCATGGTGAAAATATCACGAATGATGCCCCCAACGCCTGTTGCAGCACCTTGGAATGGCTCAATAGCACTTGGATGATTATGGCTTTCAATTTTAAAACAAACAGCCCATCCGTCACCAACATCAATGACACCAGCATTTTCTTCACCTGCTTTAACGAGAACTTTTTCTCCAGTCGTTGGAAATTTACGCAATTCAAGACGAGAATTCTTGTAGGAACAATGTTCGCTCCACATGACAGAGAAGACACCGATTTCTTCTAAGCTCGGTTCTCTATCAAGAATAGAGAGAATTTTTTGATATTCTTCAGAAGTGAGGCCGTGCTGTTCAGCAACAGCCAAAGGATTAGGTTGAAGAGAAGACATTGTCATCAGAAAAATTTACTTCAACTGGTCGTTGAAATTTTTAGCTAAGCTGGCCAGCATTGATTCGAAAATAAAACGTCCATCAGTGCTTCCAAGAAGGCTCTCACAGGCTCGTTCTGGGTGGGGCATGAGGCCAAGAATATTTTTTTGGCGATTACAAATTCCAGCAATATTGGCAAGCGAACCGTTTGGATTGGCTTTCGTTGTCAGTGCGCCATGATCGTCACAATAGCGAAAAATAATCTGATGATGTGCTTCAAGCTCCTTCAATGTCTGTTCGTCAGCAAAATAGCATCCTTCTCCATGGGCAATAGGAAGACGAAGCAGCTGATGAGGAGTGCACTTATTGGTAAAAGGAGTCTCATTTTCTTCAACACGCAGAATCAGCTGTTCACAACGGAAGAGCAGCTTGCGATTACGAATGAGTGTGCCTGGAAGAAACCCAGCTTCGCAAAGAATTTGAAAACCATTACAAATGCCAAGGATCAGCTTCCCTTGATCAGCGGCTAATTTTAATGCTTTCATGATGGGAGAAAAGCGAGCAATGGCGCCGCAGCGAAGATAATCGCCATAAGAAAAACCACCAGGAAGAATAATGACATCAAAATTATCGAGTGATGTTTCTTGATGCCAAACTAACTTGGCAGTGACGCCTTCGAACGTAGCCAAAGCAACAAGTGCGTCATTATCACAATTGGATCCAGGAAATTGAAGGACAGCGCAACGCATTTAAGTTATGAAAGAATTTCCAAATGATAATCTTCAATGACCGGATTGGAAAGAAGATCGCGGCTAATTTGGTGGAGCTGCTCTTGGGTGGCGCCTTCAACATCAAGATCAATCGATTTTCCAATACGAACAGAACGGACCCCAGTAATTCCAAGATGTTCAATGGCCTTTGCTGTTGCAACACCAGCTGGATCAAGAACGGCCGCTTGCGGCATAATAGTAACGCGTGCTTTCATGAATGAATCTAATTTGTCCGATGAAGATAACAACTTAGTTGGTTCCTGTCCACTGCGAGCAAATAACTTTATTGTTTTTCTTTAGCTTCTTTGTCGCTACCATTTTTTTTATGAAAGACGAAGCCTTCACTTTTTTAAAAAATCTTCTCGAAACCCCCTCTCCTTCTGGTTTTGAAACTCGCGGTCAAAAGCTTTGGGTTGACTATGTGACTCCTTTTGCTGACCGTGTGGAGGTCGATGCTTATGGTAATGCCTTTGCAACAATTAATCCCGAAGGTTCCCCAAAAATTCTTTTAGCAGGGCATGTGGATGAAATTGGAATGATGATTTCCTATATCTCCGATGAAGGTTATCTTTATTTTAAAGGCATTGGAGGTATTGATCAGACACTCGTGCGGGGGCAACGTGTTATGGTTCATGGAGCAAAAGGGGCTGTTCCTGGAGTGACAGGGCTTCTTGCGATTCATCTGCAAGAACCCGATGATCGGAAAAAAGTTCCACCGCTTCATGAAATGTACATCGATATTGGCGCCTCTTCACGTAAGGAGGCAGAAAAGCTGGTGCAGGTTGGAGATGCAGTGACCTATGCTGCTGGTTTTCAAGAATTGGCTGGAGGACGTTTTGCGGCGCGTGGCTGTGACAATCGCATTGGTGCATGGGCCTCTGCTGAGGCATTGAGGATGGTCGCTAAAAATCGGAAAAATTTGAAAGCTTGCGTTGTTGCGCTTTCTACTATTCAAGAAGAAAACGGACTCTACGGAGCCACGATGGCTGGATACAGCATTCATCCTGATGTCGCATTAGTGGTCGATGTGACGCATGCTACTGATATTCCCAATTGCTCAAAGCCTAAATTTGGTGAAGTGAAGCTGGGCAAAGGGCCAGTGCTCAGTATTGGAAGCACGAACCATCCTGTCGTTAACGAACGTCTCCGCAGCGTTGCAAAAAAAGAAAACATCGCGCTACAAGTCGAGACAAATCCTCGCTGGACGGGTACCGATGCCGATGCCATTTTTTCTCAAAAGGGTGGAATCCCAACCGTGTCTATTGGCGTTCCCAATCGCTATATGCACTCACCCGTGGAGATGATTCAATCTTCCGATCTTCAAGAAACAGCAGAGCTTCTGGCTGCGTTTTCATTGAATGTTAAGAAAGGTGAAAAATTTGGTGTGAAGCTGTAATATCAGGGATAAAAACTGTTGGAAATTGGTTCCTATTTAAAAAAGGAATCCTCATTTTCATTCGCGCTTTTAAGATTATCTTAATGATTCGTAATTATTCTGCAATTTTAGTTTCTATAACAGATGTCAGTTTAAATTATTTGATCTCATCTTGAGGGAGATTGGAATTTCCACTTTCAGGGGGTTCTGTGACATTGACTAAAATATGTCCCAAGAGAGGGCCTGCTGCAGCACCTATTGGACTTGAAAAATGAATATTCAAAGAGTCAGATCCTGCTCTTTGTGCAGTAAAACTAAAGTTTTTAAAATCCTCTGGAAGTCCAAGAAAATAATAATAGTGATCTAAACTAAGTGCATTAAAATGCGAGTAATTAATAAACATATTCTCGAGGCGGTAAGTATATGCCTTAGCAAACCAACTGCGACTATGATTAACAGGGCAGTTAACTTCTAGCTTGTCACCTACCTGGAGGTTAATGACATTATTTGGAATAGAGCCAAGGTTCCTAATTGTAGCAGAACCTTCAAAGGAATCACTCACAGTCCCTGTTAACTGACAATGTTGATCATACCACTGTAATTGAGGTTCTTTATTGTTAGCATCAACGAATTGAACTTGGTATATGGCAGCATTTGCTTGTATGCTGATGAGCAGGGCAATAAGAGGGTAAAATATCTTTTTCATAGAAAAAAAGCTATCTCTATTTTTTGAGAAAGCAAATTTTTTAAATAAGGGGCAGTCTTCAAATTTCAAATATTGACTGTTATAAACCTAAAAACGTGAATGAAAATAAAAAATTTTACGCAATAGTATCTGTTC
>CAYYAN010000057.1:0-8752 GCA_964469825.1 uncultured Chthoniobacter sp.
CAGCCTGATGTAGACAAGGAAGGCAACGGATTGCGACGACGGCTGTATGTTTCATGCTGCCCGAGAAGCAATCCTAGACTGACGCAGTATACACCTGGCTCTCGCAAGCCGCAGCAGAATTGACGTGAAATATCCGGGTTAATTTGGTGGCACCAATATCTCGTCGCAATTGCTTTCCTTCAAACTGAATTTGATCTGCTGCCGCATAAGCTGCCTTACGAGCCTCTTCCAGCGTACTTCCTAAGGCAGTAACACCTAAGACTCGTCCCCCGTTTGTAACGATGTTTCCTTCAACTTGTTTGGTGCCTGCATGAAAAACAAGGACCTCACCATGAGGCAATTTTTCAAGTCCTGTAATCGCTTTCCCTTTTTCAATAGGTCCTGGATATCCACCCGAGGCCAAGACAATACAAATAGCGGACCGATTGTCCCAAGAGGGGTTGACAGCATTTAATCTTCCATCAATGGTTGCCTCAATCAACTCAAGAAGATCGCTTTGCAGACGCCTCATCAACACTTGTGTTTCAGGATCTCCAAACCGGGCGTTGAATTCGAGGACCTTTGGCCCATCCGCTGTAATCATGAGTCCAGGAAAAAGCATGCCTTGGAATTTTATGTTTTCGGCGGCAAGTCCTTGAAGAAAAGGAATAAAAATTTCTTTGTGAAGACGCGCCTGCATCGATTGCAAGATTTGCGAGGGTGAAATGGTGCCCATTCCTCCGGTGTTGAGCCCCTGATCTCCATCAAGTGCTCGTTTGTGGTCGCGAGCATCGGGGAAAAGAAGATAATTTTTTCCATCAATCAGAGCGTGGAGTGAACATTCTAGACCTGTGAGAAATTCTTCGATCACAATGGTCTCACCAGCAGTCCCAAAAGCTTTTTTTTCCATGATCTCTTCAATCGCAGTCAGTGCCTCTTGTGTATTTTGAGCAATGATCACACCCTTTCCCAAAGCTAGTCCATCAGCCTTCACAACGAGAGGATACTTTGCTTGCCGTACATAATCAGAAGCTTTTTTACTGTTTGTAAAAGTTTCAGAGGCAGCTGTTGGAATGCCATGTCGTTTCATAAAATCTTTTGCAAAAGATTTTGAGGCTTCAAAGCGAGCGGCTGCTGCGGTAGGTCCAAAAATCCGAAGGCCAGCTTCTTGAAAGAGATCGACAATCCCTGCCGCCAATGGATCATCAGGTCCAACAACTGTGAGGTCGATTTTTTTTTGCTGAGCAAACTGAAGTAACTCTGGGAGGTCAGTCGCTTCAATGGGAATATTCGTTGCTAGAGCCGCTGTCCCTGCGTTTCCAGGGGCCACATAGCATTCAGTCACGCGAGGATTTTGCTTTAATTTCCAAAGAAGAGCATGCTCGCGACCGCCAGAACCAATGAGGAGAAGTTTCATAATGAGTAAAGAGTAATGGGTAAAGAGTATTTTTAAAGTCGGAACAATATTAGTTTTCCGAAATTTTTTTTTTGATAGAGTGCTATAATATTTGCGTTTGAGGTTTTCTTACGTACCCTTTACTTTTACTCCCTTATGACCTTCTGTCTCCTTAAATCAAAAATTCATCGCGCCTCTGTCACTGGCGCATCCTTGGACTACGAAGGAAGTTTAACCATTGCTGCTGACCTTGCTCAACAAGTTGGTTTACTCCCATACGAAAAAATTTTAGTCGGCAATATGGGGAATGGTGAACGCTTTGAAACTTATGTCATCTATGGTAAGGAAGGCTCTGGTTGCATTGAACTCAATGGTGCTACCGCGCTCTTAGGTCAAATTGGAGACCGTCTTACCATCATGTCTTACGCTTGGATTGACGCAGCAGGAGCAGCCACGCATCATCCAAAGGTTATTGTGCTTGGGGAGAATAATATCATTAAGCATTTTTCTGTGTAGTAGAACGGATTTCCTTGAAGTGATCCGTTATCGTGATTTGCTCGCCGTTTTTTTCAAAAACAAATGGCTTTCTTTTGAGCGGTTGATTTTCATTTTGTGACATGGCATGAAGTTGATACTTGGAATAGCATTGCTCCATGTGTTTTTGCTGGAGGTTCTTCGGGGCTGCTGTAAGCTTATGCTCTTCAAATTGAGCGGCAGTGGCCTCATCATGCTCTGCAGAAAAACTAGTAGAATGCTCTAGTGAAAAATCTTCAAAGGGTTTTACGGGAACATTATTGTTTGTCTCTATATTCATCTTACACATCTATTTAATATTTCGTTTTTCGCTAAAGAAATTTTTTAAGAGATGACTGCACTCTTGTTCTCGAATACCACTAGTAATCTCGCAACGGTGATTGAGGGTTGGTAGTTGCAGGATATTAAGAAGGCCTCCTGCGCCTCCTCCGCGTGGATCATGACATCCAAAAACAACTCGGCGCACGCGTGCATTAACAGAAGCGCCTGCACACATAGGACACGGTTCTTTAGTCACAAAGAGATCACATTCATTGAGGCGCCAATCCCCTAGTATTTGCTCCGCTTGAGTGATCGCTAAGATTTCAGCGTGGGCCGTTGCATCTTTTAAGGTTTCTACCTGATTGTAAGCACGAGCAATAATACGTCCTCGGTAGACAATCACTGCCCCAATGGGCACTTCTTCCGCTTCATAAGCTTTTACTGCCTGACGTAGCGCCTGGCTCATAAAATAGTCATCGCTGGAAAGGTCGATGAGGGCTTCTTCTAAAGAAGGCTGAGGGTCAAAGGCTAAAGACTGAAGAGAATTCATAGATTCAAGAAAGGGTATCACTCTTGTCAGAAAATAGCATCATCATTTGCCAAGGAACAGTTCACCATTTTTATACCATCTCTTCGAAAATTTTCTAAAGAGACAAAAATTTCATTGACTTTCATTGAAATAGTTACATTCTATGTTAAATAGTTACTCATAGTTCTTATGAAACAAGGCTGTTTGATCACAGCAACAAGAAAAGTAGAGGTTTTGAGCAATCGGATTCTCTCATGGAGTGTTGCTGTTTATTTTTTTCAGCAAGGGAAAACGGATGCGAGAAAAACCAAAATAACCGCATAGAAGGTGGTGATATCATGAAAGATGAAAATTAAACCCACTTCATTCATGATTGTTCAAGGCAAGCGCTTAGTAATCCGAAAAGTGCAATATCACTTTTAGGGATCGTTGAAATAAAAAAGTTGAAGCTGAAGTTTGGTATGCTTTGAGAACTGCAAAACGAAGCTAACTCGTAATTTTAACTTCAATTGTTACAACGCACTTTAAAAGAGTGGCATTTTTGGATACCTGAATGACCAATTGGTATTACCTTTAAATGAGTTGATGCCAAGGCCTGAGTAATTATCACTTACCTCCCACTCAAAGCAACAGCATGTTGATTGCTGATACTTGCTGCCCAAGAAACCTACGTAGCATCTTGCTGCATGGGGCTTATTTTGCCGCGCTTGTATCCTGAACCCCCAGCCTATTACAAATATGAATATAATGATGAAGACGCTCCCAAAATTAAATCGTCTTATCGATATTTGGTGTGAACGTCGATGCCTCAAGCCTCTTTGCTATATCCTACGAGACTATCCACTCTATATGGAAGCAAACGAAGAATGGAAAAGTATTTTAGAATCACTTGAAGAAATTAAAGTGGTCTGTTGTCACGAATTAGCCGTTGAAGAACGGAAGATTCTTTCAGAACTGATTTCCGCGCTTCAGGAGGCTTTTCATAAATAATTAGCCCGGATATTTCACCACTCTCGTTACGAGAGTGGTGAAATTCTGGCTAACAAAAGTTTGTAGAGATGAAAGGCCGAAGGTTGGTATACCATAATGCTATCGCTTGCAGTAGCGAAAAAATTTCTTTCAGCTGTCCGACTTTAGCCTTGAGTCTTTTGTCTGCAATCGCTTCAGTTCTCAAACAAAAATCAAACTGCATTTTCAAAAAAACTTTTTTGCAGAGTCTAAGTAGTCTATTCCTGATGCTTCTTCAAAACTTTTTCCAAATCAGATTCCGGAAATTTTAAGTTTGTTTTATCTCCATGAATGACAGCCCGTGCTTGAAGCACAACGTCAGGAACAAGATTGTATGACTTATCTTCAATCATTCGAATGATATGAACTAATGATGCTGAGATGAGAGCATTACGAGACCATCCGATGGAATTAGCAATACGATCTGTTTTTTTTAAAATTGCATCATGGCAAGAAAATCCAGTTCGCGTTTGTGGAGAATGTGATTTACGACTACCCATAAAGTGAATTGCTGACAAATAGATTGCTTAATTGATGAGAGTCTTTAGTAATTTTTAACTAGTTCAAATTTTTTTTGTTCTATCCTAAACTCCTAAACCTACCAACATCATGCAATGACGCTGGTCGTAACGGAGAATATCTATATTCATGAAAAAAGTCGAACGAATATCCCTTCAGTTTTTAGTTCCTAGCTTCCAGTCTCTATTGATAATTATATTTTTTTGCGTTGTTCCATGGTGTCACGCTGCAGATGAATATATTCCTCTTTCATTAGGGGAACCATCGTATATGGAAGATGATATTTTCAATCCAGAAGATGCAGGAAATCGTTTTATTTCTCCCTACGATTCCATGGCGAATATGCCGCATAATATCATGGAATTTGAACATGCTTCTGGAAATTGGGGCGGAGGGCGTGATTTTTTAGATCGCCACGGTATTGAAGTTTCACTTACTTATACATCTGATATGGCAGGCAATCCTATTGGAGGAAAGAGTCCTTATGGTTTTACATATTGTGATAACATCGCACTTGGCTGCTTAATAGAAACAGAAAAACTTTTTGGTTGGCAGGACGGTTACTTCATGATGAGCGTCCTTCAACGTAATGGTCTTAATCTTTCTCAAAAAAACATTGGAAACCAATTTACCGTACAACAAGTTTTTGGTGGTCCCACTTTTCATTGGTATCAACTGTCCTATGAACAAAAATTTTGTGATACTCATGCGAGTATAAAATTGGGACGCCTTGCAGCGGGCGATGATTTTTGCGTTTCTCCTCTCTACTGGCTTTACATGAACAATGGAATTGATGGCAATATTCAAGCCATTCCCGTTAACAGCCAATTTTCGACTTATCCTAATGCTGTTTGGGGAAGTCGATTGAAAGTTGATCTCACCTCGACAACTACAGCTCGTCTAGGTGTCTATCAGGTTACTCCTTTTGCTTCGATTAATGGCTTAAATTGGAATTTTTATCCGAGTAATGGCGTTATGTTTTTAGGACAGTATAGTTGGAACCCTAAATTTTGCGTTCCTTCCCCAGGTTCTGCCTCGACTGAAAAAGAAGTTTGTGCTACTGCAGATTCTCCCAATAAAAGTAGTAACAAAAGCCATCTCCACGGCCTTGCTGGTCATTACTGGATGGGAAGCTATTATTCAACAATGGAGTATCCTCAATTTAACAGCAGCAATATGGTTCCAAATGCATATGGCTTTTATTGGCATGCAGATCAAACAGTCTATCGCGTTGATTCTATTAGCAACAAAGGACTAGTGCTTTGGAGTGCCTACGCTTTTTCGCCTCAAAAAAATATTTCAAAAGTTCCTTTCCAAATCAATGGAGGAGCTATTTACACAGGATTAATGCCAGGTCGAGATAACGATCAAGCAATTTTAGGCGTCATCTATGGGAGTTTCAGCTCATCGTATGCAGAAGCACAGTCGACAAGTGGTAATGGAAGTCCCAGTTATGAACTTGTCTACGAAGCTGGTTATCGTATCAATTTCACGAAGTATGCCTATTTTCAACCTGACCTTCAATGGATCATCAATCCTGGAGGTCTAGGAAGCACTCCAAATGCTGTTGTGGTCGGTGCGCAAACAGGAATTATTTTTTAAACGCTCTAAATACTAAAGTCATTCAGATTCATTTCGCTGGTAATCCTGGAATATACTTTGCTCTCCATGTTGGATGTTTTGCCGAGCCATCTGAAATATATTCGAAAAGTTTACTCACAGGGAAAAAGATGATTCCAGGAATCCCTCGAACATTCAGTCGAACACTCATATTCATACGATCTTCGAGATAAAAAATATCACCAGATCCAATCATCGTGAAGGCGGCGCTTTGAATAGAAAGATTTTTGGTATTGATTGCACCTTTCTCCACTGTGAAATCAGCTGTGGCGCGATTTGCCGCCTGATACCCTAAACCAGGAACAACGTCGTTCATCAATATCGAGAGCGGTCCAAAAATGGGCATCGCATAGACACTCCCATCTTTAATTAACATATGACCGTTTCCTTTCATGGCATAATCATCGCCAGTAATGGTTGTGAAATGGTAATCACCACTCAATTTTCCTTGCGATTCAGTATAATCAAAATAAAGTTTTGTCAGATTGTTAAAGTCCACACTATCTAGCTTCACAGCGGCCTCATAGCGACCATCTCCAGGAACGATTGAAACAGTCGCATTAATCGCAGCCTTGCCTCCAAAGAGCGAAGCATCTGGAATATCAACAAGCAGTTCTTGCTTCTTAATGAAGACATTTCCTTCGACCTGTTGAAAAGTAAGATTTTTTTTGAGGAGCGTATAGTCGAGTCCTTCTGGTGCTCGCAACTGGACCTTAAAATTATTTTTCTGAGGATCTTTTAATCCTAGAATTCCAGTAACCTCAGTTACTGGAGGCTGATGAAAGCGATAGGCCAAAAGTGATTCGGCAATGTGAGGGTCAATCCACATCAAGATTGGTACTGGATCTAAATTTGCATGAATGCTAGGAAATCTCACTTCTTGGTTTTTAACATCATAGATGCAACTTCCTTCTGCTTTCGTCTCGCCAATTTTGGTGAAGATATTTTGAAATAAAAAGGCGCCTTCCTGGAGTTGAAAATCAGCAGTCAAACTATCAATCCAAGCATTTCGCATCGAAGAGAGGCCTAGTCGTAATGTTCCAGAGCCTTCCCATGAAAAGGGAGTTCCCTCAGAAGATCTTCCTTCGAAAGTGAAGTTTAAAGGATCTTTAAAGTTCATTACGGCAAGCGCTTTTTGAAGACCTCCTCGTGCTGCTGGTTCCAATAGTTGAGGAAGAAGTGTTAGATTGATTCTGGCGCGTTGATCATGAGGAGCCAGCATGCAATCTAGATGAAGCGAACCTGGAGCTCCTGCGACATCAAAATCTCTCATAAGAAAAGTTCCGTGATCATAAATCGCACCCGCGCTAAAATGATCCATTGACACTCCTCGATAAGAAAAAGCACCCGATTGCATATGGATTTCTCCATGCACTAATGGAGTCCCTTCTTTCCAATCAGCGCCTACACTTCCCTCTAAGTGTGGCGGCTCTTTCCAATTCCAATCAGCAGCAGGAAAATCTTTTTTTAAAACAAGACCTGCCATGCTCACGAAATCAGAACTTCCAGAGAAATTCAGCATCGCTTCTTTTTTTCTAAAATCAACATTTCCCCAGCTATGCAGCTCTCCTAACCGATCCTCGAGACAGAATTGCTGGAGTCTTAAGATCTGATGTCCATATTCCATATCAGCAGCAATATTGTTGAAAGCCCATCCTTCATAATGACAGGGGCCTCCACGCAGGGTAATACGATCAGCGCGAAGGCTCTCTAGACGTGTTAAATCACCACTGACTTCCATTTCCAAGACAGGAGGAGCCTCTTCCCAATGCAAATTTTTTAAATTTTCCTGAATCATGACAATCGTTTGGGCGATTTTACCAGGACCTTCGCTTGGAATGGGGTTAGGGGCGAATGTCTTTGGATTCAAAAAATTACCGCGTATGCGAACGTGAATTCCACAAAGATGAAACTGTGCATTACTTAGCGTGATTTGCCCTGGAGGAGAAACAATTGTCGCTTCGACATGATTGAGCTGCAATCGAGGTTCTTGCTCCCGACCGAGAGGAATATCAATATTGGCATGATGCAATTGAAACGATTCTACTTCGATTTTTCCGTGGGCGAGAGCTGCTAATTGAGGTAAAATCGTCACACGATTAGCATGCACCAAGAGGCGGTGTGTTTCATTTCGTTCCAAGATGCGAAGATTAGTTGCCTTTAATCCTGCGCCTAAAGTGAAAGAAAGTCTTTCCACCTTTACCTCATAAAATTGTCCTGAACGAGTCTTCTCCATACTTTGACGAATCCGATTTCCAAGCCCATGAAAATGAGCAATGAGCAGCAAAGAAGGAATTCCAAGGACAATAAAAATAGCGAAACCTTGGAGCAATTTTGCAATAACATGACGCAAAATTGCTTCAGTATGATGGAGCCAAGATTTTTTATTCATGAAATATAACCAACATTAAAAAGGAACTCATTACAAAGAACACAAAAAAAATTTTAAGTGTTAAAAAACCCTCCCCTATTTTCAAGTCATCTTTAGTTGCAACTCTATAGAGAATTTTAAATTGCTTAAAAAACAAAAACCTATACAACAAGATTTATTGTTAATTTCGAATTGATAATAAGAACAACAAACTAAAAACAACCCCTAAAAATATGGCAACCTTTTATTATAGTCCAAACCAAACTCCTCCAGCCCCTCCAGCTTATATTCAGCCTGCAGCAGCCTCTGTAGGCGCTAGCAAATGGTACGATTCAAACAGAAGTTGGGGTGAATATTTACAAGAATTGCTTGGATATGGGAAAAAGCCAAACGCAGGAGATAACTCAAATCAGCCAAAGCCTTCAACATTAGATCCACAACAGCCGGCACTTTCAGCGGTAGATAATTTCTATGACCATGCGTTTCCATTTGGTACAGATCCTAATGATTCTTCCAAGCCATATGCTCCGCATGG
>CAYYAN010000058.1:0-8613 GCA_964469825.1 uncultured Chthoniobacter sp.
AAGTTGGCGAAAGGATTCTTATTCAAATTTATTTTAGAACTATGACTTCCTTACAGGCATTGAGCTTAACCCGGATATTTTATGTCAATTCTAGTGCGGCTTGCGAGAGCCAGGTGTATACAGCGTCAGTCTAGGATTGCTTCTTGGGCAGTATGAAACATACAGCCGTCGTCGCAATCCGTCGCCTTCCTTGTCTACATCAGGCTGCGCGGCGCTTCGCGACGAATTACCATGAAATATCCAGATTAGCCGTCAGCTATGATCCTATGATAAAAAAGTATTGTCTCGGCACAAGATTTTCATAAGATGCATTCCATGGAAAATCTTGCTTCGATTTCTTCTCCTTCGTTAAGGCAGTTTGAAGATTTTATTACGGAGTATCCTACTGCTGAAAATATTGTTATATCTGATGGCCATATTGTCGCAAGCTCTTCTGCTAAGGATCAAGACCAAGTCGCGATTAAGGAAGCTTTAAAAAAGGCTTTAAAAGAAAAGTATCCAGAACAAGAAGAGCTTGCTAATCTTGTTGACCAAGCTTCGGGTGAATTAAAAAGTTCTGGGAAATCTTGGGATGCACACACCATTCGTCAAGTTATTGAGCAAGTAGAAGAGGATGCAACTTGGAAGGAAGTTGAAGATAAGGGTATCTCTCAAGAAGATATTGAGAATGTGGCTAGGGCTTTTGATGAATATGCTCAGGAAGTACTAGGAAGTCTTTCTCCTGAAGAACGAGAGTCATTACAACAGCAATTCGCAGGTACAGGTCTTGTTGCTGGAGCAGGAGTGGGGATAGCACTACTCGCTACACATATTCCTACACATCCTGCAAATATTGCGCTGGCAAATCTTCTTGCGAATATGAGTGCTTCTTTGACTCATGTAGGGACAAACCTTCCGATGGAAGGTTTAGCAGCACCAGCGCAGCATCTTGCTGTAGCAGCAAGTCTCCCAACAACGCATCTTGCCTCCGCTGCTGCCATGTTGGGAGCTACAACGACTGCTTCTGTGCAAGTCACGGTCACCAGTGCGGCTTCTGCTATTGTTCCTTTTATTGTTGCCGGAGCCATTGCTCATCGTCTTTATATAGCAGCATCTAGAATAGCTCAGACATCAAGTAGTGTTGAACATGAAGTCAACAACATTACTACAGCAATGATTGCTACTGCACTAGCAACAATTCCTCCTGCTCAGCATGGTCTGTTATTAAGTACTATTGTTGCTGGTATCGTAGGGCAACATACTGTTGATCCAGGTTTGCTTCAACAGGCTTTTCATAACATTCGAGATGCAGCTTTAGGTGTTTACTTAGTCCACCATCCTGAGGTTGCTATCCTTCTTGGAGAAGAGTTAAAAACACTTTTATGTTCTGCTTTTAAAGCTGTAGCTCCAGCCATAGGATTGAGTGCTACAAATGCTAATACAACTGCAGCTGCTACGAATGCTGTGACGGCTACAACAACTGCGGGAACAGTAACGCAGACCGTTCCAGCAGGTGTAGCTCATCACTCAATGACTGCAACGGCTGCCCATGGATTGAGTGCAACAACTTCAGTAATTGCTGCAACCATTGCGGCACATCCAGGAGTTGCTGCTGCTATTCTCGTGGGAGGAGCATGTACAGTAGCTTATCAATGCTTAAAGAGCACTCCTTCTCCTGAATCCCAAAATTAAAAATCATTATGAGCACTACATTGCCTTCTCTATCAAAAAATCCGAACTCTCAAGAAATGCAAGCTTATCTCAATAGTGCAGCGCTTTATTTGCATGAAGAGAGTCAAGCAGCAATAAAAAAAGAGTTTGATCAAAAAGGAGATGCTCTTAATACCGTGGCCTCTATTACAAATGATCTCATTAGCTCTCTTTTGCAGAAGACGCCAACAGAAGCTTTAGAACATCTTGGGAAATATTTTATGAGTCATCCTGAGGCGATTGCAACAGCTAGTACGATGGCTCTTGGGGGCGCTCCTAATGCTGTTTCTGTTGGGGTTCTTGGCCTAATGATGTTGGTGATGACCAGTACAGCCTCTTCCTCCATTGCTATAACAGCCTCTGAAAATTTAGAAAGTTTTATGAAACAATATTCACCAAATTCGTAAGAAGTGGTGTAAAGTGACAAATGTTTTTACCTGTTACCTGGCTTGTAAAACCATTCAAGATAATAATTCCAGCCAGCTTTCGTCATCTTGATAGGACTGTCAACGAACCCGTGGTTCGTTGGATAACAGATGCGATACATTCCTCGCCTCACCACAGAAGTTGATGGGGAGACAAAGAGAAAGAGGTAGGGTTGATCGTTGTAAATGATTTGCTGTAATTCGCCAGCCAGCTGGATGATTTTTTCATGATTGTATTCCTCTTGTAGCTTTACTAGGAGCTGATCAACATGAAGATTTTGATAACCAATGTAGTTCATTTCATCGGAATGAGATTGGCTCGAATGCCAAATCTTATATTGATCATAGTTATTAGGAAGTCCCCATCCTAGAGCAGTCGCATCAAAATCACCTGATCGTACTTTTTTTAAAAAAACTGCCCATTCATAAATTTCAATCTTCACTTCAATCCCTATTTTTCGGAGGTCATCTTGCACTAATGTAGTGATATCTTTTCGTGTGTCATTTCCATTATTGGTTATAAGCGTAAAACTAAAACGTTTTCCATGCCGCTGCCGAATGCCGTCTGGGCCGACTTTCCAGCCTGCTGCGTCGAGTAGTGCTTTTGCTTGTTCAGGGTTATAAGAAAAGGGAACAACGTGTGGATTAAAAAACCAAAGCTGTGGAGTATAGATACCTGTCGAAACAACGCCGTGTCCATAGAGGATGTAGCGAATCATTTCAGGAATATTAACAGCTTGTGCCAAGGCACAGCGAATATTGTGATCTTTAAAGAGATCTTTTCTTAAGTTCCAACCAATATAGTTATAGAGATTGCTGGGGGAATCGAAGACTTCATAGCGAGGATTGTTTGAAAAACTTTTGATGGTAGGAGGAGGTGCCTCCCAAAAATCAATTTGATTTGTTTCAAAGGCGAGGCGCATGGTGAGAGGGTCAGGAAAAATGCGAAAAACAATCGAGTCAAGCCACGGTTTTCCAAGAAAATAAGCATCATTGCGTTTCAAACGGACATATTCATTACTTTTCCAGTCATCAAATTTAAAAGGTCCTGTGCCAATCGGATGTCGATTAAAAGAGCTTGCCCAGTCGATTGGATTGGTTTCTTCAAGAAGGTGAGCTGGTAAAATGGAAGTTGTCCAGCTCAAGAGTGCTGGTGAAAAAGGGATGCGATAGCGAACAATGATATGCCATGGATCAGGAGCTTCTATGGCTTTAATTTTCTCAAAATCGCCACGCAATGGAGAAACAAGACGATCATCCATGATCGCATGATAGGTAAAAAGCACATCACGTGCAGTGAAGAGAACTCCATCATGCCAGTAAACGTCGTGTCGCAGAGTAAACTTAATGATTGGTTCCGTTTTTGTCTGACTGATCGACCATTCTTGAGCGAGGTCACCAACAAGTTCTAAATTTTCATTTTGTTTCAGTAAGCCATTATACAGCATCCCCATCACGGGCGCTGAGGCTGTATCTGGCGCCTGCAAAGGATTGAGAGAAGGAGGCTCTGCAGTGGTTCCTAAAGACATCTCATTTTTTTTCTTTGTAGAGAGAGAATTGGTGTTCCAAAAAGAAACAACCAACAGCGCAAGTAATGTAGCTGGAATGCCGTAGAGGAAAAAACGAAGTAAATGCACATTTTTAGATTAAAAAAAAATACTCACAAAGAACACAAAGATAAGAAATTTTTTTTCGATTCAGGATTGTTGTTCTTATAAAATTATGATTTCCTATTTGGCTCATTATGGACGTTACTACTGAACAAAAAGAAAATTGTGTGATTGACTTACACGTCATGCTTCCTGCCGACCGTTTCGAACAAGAATGGCAACGCATTATAGGAGAATATCAGCGATTAGCTCGTATCCCTGGATTTCGTAAAGGCAAAGCACCGCGTTCTGCCGTAGAAAAAAAATATGGTAAAGAAATTAAAAAAGAGGCAACGGAAAAGTTAATGGAAGTTGCCGTGAGGGAGGCAATCCGAGAAAAAAAGATAGAGCTAGCGCAGTATCCTCAAGTCAAGGAAGTAAAATTAAATGATGACCATACACTCGAAGTCACGGTAACATTAGTGACAAAGCCCGAAGTTGAATTGAACGGTTATGAGGGTATTGAGGTTTCTGTGGAGAAAAATCTTGTTGATGATGCAACAGTCAATCGTCAACTTGAAAAACTACGTGAAGATGCCGCTGATTTCACCACTGTAGAAGGGCGTGGATTAGAGATGGGCGATTTTGCGATTCTTGATTACTCAGGAACATTAAATGGAATTTCTTTGCAGGAAAGTCATCCGAACTTGTCTCCTAGTTATACAGCAAGGCAACATGCTTGGTTCCGTATGGAAGAAAAATCGCCTTTGCCAGGATTTGCCGAAGCTCTTGTTGGAATGAGGCAGGGAGAGTCAAAAGAAGTTTTTGTGACATTTCCAAAAACAATGTCTGAAGAAGTTTTGCGTGAGGTAACGGTAACTTATGCCGTTACGTTACATGAAATTAAAGCACGTCAACTGCCAGCGTTGGATGATGCCTTTGCTGAAAAATTAAAGCCAGGCCTCACATTAGAAGGCCTTCAGCAGGAAATCCGTGCTTATTCGCAACAGATGGTAGATTATCAGTTTCATCAGAAAACACAGGCAGCCATTATCGAGAAGTTGTTACAGCAAAATCCTTGTGAGCCTCCTGCAACGATGGTGCAGCGAGAGACGGTAAATGTTCTCCAAAATATTGTTCGAGAAAATCACGATCGTGGAGTTCCTGAAGAAACAATAAAATCTCATCAAGAGGAGCTGATGAACTCTGCAAAACAAAGTGCTGAAGAAAAAGTAAAATTACATTTCATTTTGCATAAAATTGCAGAGAAAGAAAAAATTGAAGTCACCCCTGAAGAATTTCAGCAAGAAATAGAAAGACTTGCTCAGCGCTATCGCATGTCTATTGAAAAGTTGTTGAAAGAATTGAAAAAAAATCATGTGCTTGGCTCTGTTCAAGAGGATCTCATTTTTAATAAAACATTAAAATGGCTGGTTGATCATGCTAAGATCACGGAATTGCCTCCGTCATCTGCTTCAGAGCACGACTGTGGTGAGCCGGATCATGTTCATGGACCGCATTGTCATCACTAGTTTATAAATTAATAGCTACAAAAGAACATTAAGAAAAAAATTATGAATCTGAATTCTTCTTCTCCTAAAAATTCGATGCTCGTTCCTGTTGTTATCGAACAAAGTAGCCGCGGCGAGCGGAGCTATGATATTTATTCAAGACTCCTCAAAGACCGCATCATTTTTATTGGAACAGATATTAATGATCAGGTAGCCAACTTAGTCATTGCTCAACTCCTCTTCCTGCAAATGGAAGATCCTAAAAAAGACATTCACATTTATATTAACTCTCCTGGTGGTTCTGTGACAGCAGGATTGGCCATTTATGACACAATGCAATTTGTTACTTGTGATGTCGCCACTTATTGCATGGGTATTGCTGCTAGCTTTGGTGCGGTCATTCTCTGTGCAGGGACAAAAGGAAAACGATTTGCCTTGCCTAACTCTGACATCATGATTCACCAAGTTTCTGGCGGTGCTCAAGGAACAGCCAGTGATGTGGAACGCAGTGTTGAGTTCATGTATAAATTAAAACGGCGTCTCAATAACATCATCGCTCATCATACTGGCAAGACGCCAAAAGAAGTGGAGCACGATTCTGATCGTGATTACTACATGACTGCTGCTGAAGCTTGTAAATATGGTCTTGTTGACGAAGTTGTTAAATCACGTAAGGAGATCAAAAATTTTCCTGAAAGTAGTCACGAGAAACTCTAGAGTTTTGCATGCTATCTTGCTTGCTTTTTGAAAAAGCAAAAAATTTTTCTGCCTATTAACAGGAATAATAGAGTAGTAGCATTCTAATAAAAATAACATCATTCTGCGAACGAGAGAATGATGAGTAGGTGTTGATTTTTTTAATTGATGAAAGGATCAAAAAATGATGAATCAAAAAACCTCTAGTCTCCAGTCTTCACCTTCTAGTCTGTTTCTTTGGGGCATCGATCTTGGTGGCACAAAAATTGAAGCAGCCATTATTGATCCAACGCATCGTGATATTGCGCTTTATCGACGTCGTATTCCAACGGAAGCAGAGAAAGGTTATGAACACATTCTCAATCAAATTGAAAAGTTGATCCAAGAGGTGGAAAAACTTTCTGGCATGAAACGTTCTAGTAAAATTGGTTTTGGAACACCAGGGATGATTAATCCTGTAACAGGGTTGCTCCAGCATGCAACTAATACTCCATGTTTGAATCAACGGCCTTTAAAAGAAGATCTAGAAAAAGCACTCAGTGTAGAGGTGATCATTCAAAATGATGCTAACTGTTTTGCGTTAGCAGAAGCAACGTTGGGAGTAGCTCGAGGAAAAAAAATAGTCATGGGATTAATTTTGGGAACAGGAGTTGGTGGAGGTCTTGTTATTGATGGGCATACCATTGAAGGCCTGAATCACATTGCAGGCGAGTGGGGACATAATCGTTTGTGTGGAGAAGAGAGATTCTGCGGTTGTGGAAAAAGAGGCTGTAATGAAACTGTTTTTTCAGGACCAGCATTGGAACAATTTTATTTTGAGCTGAGCGGAAAAAAAATGCCACTTTCTGAAATTATAAAACAAGCAGAAGAGGGAGAAGAAGCTGCTCAAAAAACATTACAACGGCTACAAGAAAAATTTGCAGAAGCCATTTCTGTCCCGATCAATATTCTTGACCCTGATGCGATTGTCATTGGAGGAGGAGTCGGAAATCTCGATATTCTCTACACAGAGGAAACACGAAATCAGGTCGTGCAATATGCTGTTAACAAATCATTGAAGACGCCTTTTCTTAAACCAATTTTAGGAGATAGCGCTGGGGTCTTTGGAGCGGCGTTGTTGACAGGTGTCTGAACAGGTATGTTGACAGTTCAATTTAATGTGCCTCATTCAAAGCTCTAAAAGCTTCAATAAAACGTTGTGTGCGCGTTCCTGAGAGAACACCGTGATGCATGGCGTTGGGAAGAAAAGCGAATCCTAATTCGTGTTCAGGAATAGCAAAAGCAGTGGTTCCTCCAGCTCCTGGATGGCCGAAGGAGCGTTCGCTTGGAAAGATTTTTGGATTTCCATTCATCATGAAGCCTGCAGAAAAAGTTGTTTCTGCCATAAGGACGCGATCTAGTCCTGAAGTTATCGGCGTCTCCATCCAACGACGTGTGGTTGTATTGAGGTAAGGTGTCTCCTCTTGTGTTGCAAGAAGTGAATAAAATTTTGCCAGAGCCTCAGCTGTGCTGATCGCGCCTGAAGAGATAATAGAGGCTTGTCGCAAGGTTGGCTGATTCATTGCTAATGCAGAAAAACTTCCTCCTGGTTCCATGAAGGTACGTCGTGTAAGGGAGGTCTGATCAGCGTAAGCTGTTCCAAATGGACTTGGCGGTGGTGCTATTTTTGCAGGAATGACATCAGCTGTTTTTGAGATTAAATTTTCAGGAAGACCAAACCATAAATCGAGTGATAATGGATCAGCAAATTGAGTTCGCCAGTAATAAGCCAGCGAAGTGACACCAGTAATGCGGCGTAACAATTCATCGATGAGATAGCCAAAGGTGCGAGCGCCGTAACCATGGCTTCCATCATAAGGCCAATTGGGAACTTGAACTGCGAGCGCTTTAACAATGGCTTCGTGGTCCGTTAGTGATAATCCTTTTTGGTCTAAAGCAGCTAATCCAATACGATGAGAAAGCAGTTGAGCAATGGTGATTTCTTTTTTTCCAGCTTGAGCAAACTCAGGCCAAAATTTTCCGACAGTTGTTTCCAAAGAAATCTTGTTTTCTTGCAACGCATGCAACAAACAAGCAGATCCAATGCCTTTTCCTGCAGACCAAATAAGTGTGATTGTATCAGCTTCCCAAGGCTGTGTCGCAGCCGCATCTTTCCAGCCACCATAAAGTGAAAGAACTTTTTCTCCTCGATGATAAAGTGCAAGCGAAGCACCACCGAGAGGTTCCTCTTCGAGCGTTTTTTGAAAAACTGAGGTGAGTTCTTGTTTCAGTTTTTGAAATTGAATAGTCATGAAGGTATATACCATTTGCGTATGAGTTTGAGGCTTTTTACGCCAAAATTTTCTGACAGGCTCCTCATTTTTGTGCCCCTTGTTTTTTTGATGTCTTTTTTTCTCTTTCTTCGCTTTCAATAAGTTCTTGAGCGTTTAAGTTGCTCAATTTTTCTTCTATGGCTTTATCAATGAGATCAGTATTGTGTGCTTTGTTAACAGTCTTACGAACGTGTTCCTTGTATTTTAGTAAGCTCTCATTATTTTTTTGTTTATCTTCTTCATGGATTAAAAAATCAAAATGAGATAGATTGATCACTCGTCCTCCTCTCTGGCTTTGAGTATAAGCATATGCTTTTTTTTGATACTCTTTAGGATTAGTGGTCATCAAGTCTTGCCAAACATGATTAGCTTTTACTTGTAATTCGATGGC
>CAYYAN010000059.1:0-8609 GCA_964469825.1 uncultured Chthoniobacter sp.
CAGGGTGATTCGGCGGAACATCTGGAAAGAGTCGAACAAGGAGTGGTCGCAGAAAAGCAGCAAGTTTTTGGAGGGCTCCTGATTTTTCAGCGAGCCGCATTATTCCAAGCCAAAGAGCCATGACTCCTGCTAGAGGAAGGGAGATTGTCATGATCGCCGTCTTGCAAGCATCAAATGTCGCTGTGGTGACAGCTTCAAGATGGCCTGTAAAAAGACCAGTGATAATGCCAATTAGGAGGAGTAATAGCCAAATAATATTAATCATAAAAATAGACTAGAATTGATAGATTATAGGGTACAGGAAAAAGTGCCTTGAGACTGTGAGGCGTAATCTGTAATCTTTAATCTCTCATGGAAGTTACTCTTACTAAAAAATTCAGATTCGAAGCTGCACAGACAGTGCCTCACATTACGCGTTGTAAAAAAATGCATGGGCATAGTTTTAAGATCGAGATTTCTGTGAAAGGAAAAAAAGATGAAACAACAGGATATTTTTATGATCATGCTCTCATTAGTAAAGCGATGAATCCGTTGATAGAAATTGTCGATCATTCTTATTTGAATGAAATTCCTGGTCTAGAAAATCCAACCATTGAAAATATATGTGGTTGGTTTTGGGAAAAACTGGCGCCGCAGCTTCCTGGACTCTATGAAATAGTCATTCATGAAACACCAAAAGCAAGGTGTTCTTACAAGGGCGAGTAGCAACTAATTTTTGAACTATTTATGATTGAAAAAATGACTCACCGCGAAGAATCCGATAGCATGGGAATAATTTCTGTTCCCAATGATCGCTATTATGGGGCTCAAACAGCTCGCTCTCTCATTCACTTCAATATTGGGGATGATGTCAAACCTGCAGCGCTGATTAAAGCGTTAGGCCAGCTCAAAAAAGCCTGTGCCTTGGCAAATCATGATCTCGGAATTTTGAGTAAAGAAAAAAAAGAGCTCATTGTGCAGGCTGCAGATGAAGTTATTGAAGGAAAGTTGAACGAGCACTTTCCGCTGCGCATTTGGCAAACAGGAAGTGGAACGCAGAGCAACATGAATGCCAATGAGGTCATTTCTAATCGTGCCATTGAATTAGCTGGTGGCGTGCTTGGCTCCAAGACGCCGATTCATCCTAATGATGATGTGAACAAATCGCAATCTTCCAATGATACGTTTCCAACTGCAATGAATGTGGCAGCAGTAACGGTGATAAAAGAACATCTTTTACCAAGTGTTCAAGAATTGCGAGATGCGTTAAATAAAAAAGCAGCAGCCTTTTCTGGCACTGTTAAAATTGGACGAACACATTTGCAAGATGCAACCCCATTGACACTCGGTCAAGAATTTTCTGGCTATGTGGCCATGTTGGATCAAGACATAGAGCGCATTGAAGCCTCACTGCAAGGGCTTCTGCCGCTCGCTATTGGTGGTACTGCTGTAGGAACAGGCCTTAATGCACCCATCGGATTTGGTGAAAAAGTAGCTGCGCATCTTGCGAAGATGACCGGATTTTCTTTCATTTCTGCTGAAAATAAATTTGCAGCCTTAGCTAGTCATGGAGAATTTGTGATGGCTAGTGGTGCACTTAAATCGCTTGCTGCTTCGCTCATGAAGATTGCTAATGATCTTCGTTGGTTGGCGTCAGGACCTCGTTGTGGTCTAGGAGAGCTGATCTTGCCTGAAAACGAGCCCGGTTCTTCCATTATGCCGGGCAAGGTTAATCCTACCCAGTGTGAGGCAGTTACAATGGTTGCTGTTCAAGTCATGGGAAATGATGCTGCTATTGGTATTGCTGCATCACAAGGAAATTTTGAACTCAACGTTTTCAAGCCGGTTATTATTTATAATTTTCTTCATTCAGTGCGTTTGCTTAATGATGTATGCCATTCTTTTACCCAGCATTGTGTAGAAGGAATTGAAGTCAACTATGAGAAGATTGAAAAATATGTAAAAGAGTCCTTGATGTTAGTGACGGCTCTTAACCCGCATATTGGCTATGACAAAGCTGCTCAGATTGCGAAGAAGGCTCATCAAGAAGGCAAGACGCTTCGCGAAGCTGCTTTGGCTTTAGGTTTTGTGACAGAGAAAGAATTTGATGAGTGGGTGGTGGCAAAAAAGATGACGGGCGCTTAACCCCGATATTTCATGGTAATTCATCGCGAGGCGCCGCGCAGCCTGATGTAGAAAAGGAAGACGACGGATTGCGACGACGGCTGTATGTTTCTGCTGCCCGAGAAGCAATCCTAGACTGACGCAGTATACACCTGGCTCTCGCAAGCCGCAGTAGAATTGACGTGAAATAGCTCAAAAGACGTTTTTAATGCGTACGTCCTGGTTAGCTGAGCTTGCGTAGAAGCACAATCGAGATTATCTTTTTTCTATGGAAAAAATAGCTCTCTGGGTCTCCACTTTTTTTTATCTTTTTAGTTTTTGTTCAACGCTCCTCGCGCTTCGTGCAAAGCAGCTGCGCCCTGGACGGTTTAGTTTTATTGCTATTTTTTTGGGAGTTGTTAGTCAAAGTTGGTTTTTGATATTGAGAGGAAAGGATTTGCACGCTTGTCCCACGACCACATTGCCAGAGATGTTAATTTTTTTAAGTTGGGTCATCGGTTGGTTTTACTTGCTCATCGGCTCGACCTATCGTGTTTCATTGATGGGAGTTTTTACTGCGCCTCTTATTTTGATTCTTCAATCGATAGGATGTTTGTTATTAGTGCCAATAGTTTCTATCCGACATACACTCAATCCTTGGATTGAAGCCCATGCTGCTCTTTCCTTGGTTGCCTTTGGAGCTTTAGGTTTAGCTTCTGTTTCAGCATTAATGTTTTTATTTCAAGAAGCGCAGCTCAAATCACAAGCGCCAGCGCCCATTTTTCATTTTTTGCCGCCGATGCAACTGTTAGAAATAACAACCGCTCGCTTGCTCTGGTTGGGATTGGGATTGCTCACCATTAGTTTTATTGCTGGTGCTTTTTCAGGAATTTCTATTTCACGAATTAGCCCGACTTCGCAGATTCAAGATAGTGATCTTTCGCAATATACTTATTCCCAAAACAATCTTTCAAATCGCTTAATGGAACATACACCGCACGATTTTAAAAATCATTTTGAAACCAAATCCTTACGAAATATCATCTATTCGAATCCGCGAAGTCGGGTTAAATTTTGGCTTTCATTGTTGCTATGGGGAAGTTACGGTCTGCTTGGGATAGCTCAGCAAGGGCGTCATCTTTCGGCCCATCGTTTTGCGCAAGGAATGACTTTTATTTTTCTTTTCGCGCTTGGTATTCTTTTTTGGCTTTCATGAACATTTTTTGCGCAGGCCTTAATCATCGAACCTCTTCGTTAAGTGTGAGGGAGCAAGCTGCTGTTCATGATCGTGAGATGGCTGCGATGCTCAATCGCGTTCGGGAGATTGACGGTGTTTCTGGAGCAGTCATGCTCTCTACTTGCAATCGTGTAGAACTTTATGCATCGACGTTGTGTCCTTTGCAAACCTTAGATGGTTTTCAAGAGATTCTTCAGGAACGTTCAGGAGAAGCACTGCCGCTTTACCATTACTCAACTCCTTCAGCTGTGCGGCATCTTTTTCGGGTGGCTAGTGGGCTTGATTCTATGGTCATTGGGGAAACAGAAATTTTAGGGCAGGTCAAAAAAGCTTATGCATTAGCGTCTGAATATGGAACGACAACGAGTCCCTTACATCGCTTGTTTCAACATGCTTTTCGTGTTGCAAAATCAGTGAGGACCGAAACTCAAATCACACGAGGTGCTGTCTCTGTTGGCTCTGTCGCTGTGGAGCTTGCAGAAAAAATTTTTGGAGAACTTTCTCAATGTCGTGTGATGATTTTAGGAGCGGGAGAAATTAGTGAGCGCACGGCGCGAAGTCTTCAAACAAGGGGTGTGCGCAGTGTTATCGTTTCAAATCGGACCTATGATCGCGCTGCGGCTTTGGCAGCGGAGATTGGAGGAATGGCGCTTCATTTTGATCATTGGGAAAAAACATGTTCCGATATCGATATTATTGTCAGTTCAACCGGAGCACCTCATGCTATCTTAACGGTAGACAAATTGAAACCACTCCTGAAACAACGTCAACAACGACCACTCTTTGTGATTGATTTAGCGGTGCCTCGTGATGCAGAGTCTGCGATTAACAAGCTGCCAAATGTTTTTCTTTATGATATTGATAGTCTTCAACAAATCGCTGCGCAGTCTCTTGACATTCGCCGTCAAGAAGTGGTGCGTTGCGAATCAATGATTGAAGAACATGTTGGAACTTTTTTAAAATGGCTGAGGAATAAACAAACACGACAATGACATTTTTTCCTCAACCTCTTATTCTTGGCACTCGCGGTAGTGCTCTAGCAAGAGTTCAGACAACCTTGGTTGGTGAAGCGTTGCGTGCTGCTGCACCTCAATTAGTGTTTGAAGAAAAGATTATCACCACAACGGGAGACGCTAAGCAGAACCTTGCACTACATGAGCCGGTGGCTGAAGGATCGGGGCTTTTTACACGCCAGTTAGAGGAGGCGCTCTTGGCTCATGAAATTGATGCCGCTGTGCATAGTCTCAAGGACCTACCTGTGGTAACACCCTCTCAATTAAAACTAGCAGCAGTCCTTCCCAGAGCCAGCGTAGCGGATGTTGTGATAACGCTAGAAAAAGATGGGTGGGACAATCTTCCTTCTGGATCTGTTGTGGGAACAAGTAGTCCGCGACGTCTCGAGTGGATTCGCTCTCAGCGAGCAGATCTCATGGTGAAACCGATTCGTGGAAATGTTCCAACACGTTTAAGGAAATTGGGCTTGCATCAAGAGAAACAGGGTGTCGCTGCACTTTTTCTTGCTCGTGCAGGATTGGAACGGCTTGGTTTCAATCTGGACATTGTTAATGGTCGAGGAAAATTTCTTTTTGAAAAGAGAGAGCTTTTTGTAACGGAGTTGACAGACTTACTTCCCGCGCCAGGTCAAGGAGCAATCGCTGTTGAGACGCGTATGGAGAACCATCATTCAGAATTTGAAAAAGCATTAAACAAAATTCATCATGAGGAGACAGCGCGCTGCGTTGAGGCAGAGCGACTCTTGCTTCGCTATCTCGGAGGAGGTTGTCATATGGCATTGGGAGCTCTTGCGAACATCGATCGCGCTACGGAACAAATTTATCTTCGCGCTACCTATGTTCC
The DNA here is from genome assembly GCA_964469825.1 of uncultured Chthoniobacter sp. Classification (GTDB taxonomy): domain Bacteria; phylum Verrucomicrobiota; class Verrucomicrobiia; order Chthoniobacterales; family UBA6821; genus CAIWMF01. The sequence goes on from CAYYAN010000059.1 coordinate 5,177, forward strand.
CTTTCCTTCAGCAAAGCTCAGGAAAGGAGAGGCGACTGGCGTTACGGCAGAAGAGGTGGCGTTACGTGTGGCAACCCAGCTTGGAGAAAAATTAGCATGAATCCGTTTTCTTTGTTAAGAGAGTGATGAAATATCGCAGTTAACCTCCTCCATATAATTTCCCTAAAAATCATTTGTTCTCAGTATATTTATGAAAAAAAGATCTCAATTTAAGAGTGGTGTTTGTTATCTCGTTGGCGCTGGGCCAGGTGATCCAGGTCTTTTGACAGTTCGAGGGGCTGAGTTGTTGCGTAAGGCAGAAGTAGTAGTTTACGATTATCTTTGCAATCCTCTATTATTGCAACAAGTGCCTGCAGCTGCAGAAAAAATTTACGTAGGAAAAGTAGCCGGACAACATACACTTTCACAGCAGGAAATTAATGCCGTGCTTGTAAAATTAACGAAGTCCGGAAAACTTGTGGTGAGGCTCAAGGGAGGAGATCCTTTTCTTTTTGGACGTGGAGGAGAAGAAGCTGAGACGTTAGTAGCAGAGGGAATGAATTTTGAAATCGTTCCTGGTGTTACCTCGGCGATTGGTGGATTGGCTTATGCAGGAATTCCTGTGACTCATCGCGCTAGTAATTCAATGCTGACTATTTTTACGGGACATGAAGATCCTTCTAAAAAAGAATCAGGAATTGACTATCGCACGCTCGCAACAACAACGGGAACCAAAGTGATGTTAATGGGAATGGAACGTTTAGAAAAAATTTGCAACGAATTTTTAGTAGCAGGCATGGAGGAAAATACACCAGTAGCACTTGTGCGCTGGGCCTCTACACCTCGTCAAGAGACGATGATAGGAACATTGGCAACCATTGCTCAGCAAGCCCAAGAGAGCAATTTTAAAACTCCAGCTCTTGCTGTTTTTGGAGATGTGGTTGCTTTAAGGGAAAAGCTCAATTGGTTTGAAACAAAGCCGCTCTTTGGAAAACGAATTGCTGTAACTCGCACGCGAGAGAAGGCTAGCGAGCTTGTGATGTTGTTAAGAAGCCTAGGAGCCGACGCGTACGAACTTCCTACTATTCGAATAGAGGCTGTTCAAGAAAAAAGAGATCGCGAGGCCTTTTCCGAAGCCGTTGTGCAAGCACATCATTACGATTGGATCATCTTTACAAGTCCAAATGGGGTGACTCATTTTTTTGAAGCCTTTTATAAACTTCATCAAGATGCTCGTGAATTAGGAAATGCAAAAATTGCAGCAATTGGACCTGGAACGGCTCAAAAAATTAAAGAATATCATTTTGGAGTTGATCTCATGCCTCCGCAATTTATTGCGGAATCACTCTTAAAAGAATTTAAAAAACTTGGGGTTGAAAATTTGAAAATGCTGCTGCCACGAGCTTCAGGAGCACGAGAGCTCCTTGCTGTGGAGTTAGAAAACTTAGGTGCTATTGTTGATGATGTTCCTGTTTATCAAACTGTCGGCGTAGACTTCTTTCAAAACTCTACTTCTGATGTGAATTACAGCATTGATTCGATGCCAGAAACGAATTTGAAAAGAAGTCTTACCAAAGATATTGGTGAGGGTTGGCAGCGTTTTATTGAAGAGGGAGCAGATTTGATTACTTTTACGAGTGGCTCAACAGCACAAAATTTTAAAAAACTTCTCGAGAAAAAATCAATTTCTTTACCTGAGAAGATAGTGCTCGCCAGTATCGGCCCTGTGACTTCATCGGTGATCAATGAGCTTGGTATGAAAGTCGCTCTTGAAGCCAAGCAGCATGATATTTCTGGACTGGTGGAGGCGATTAAAAATTATTTTGTAGTAGAGAAAAAATAGGAATTTTTATGAAACGCTCTTGGTATTTTTTTGTTTTTTTCTGCATTGCTAGTTTAGGGGTGGCTGCTAGCGTACGATGGCATGTCATTAAAAGTAGAGACCGAGGATCTTTTCCAGGAGGTGCCTTGTTAAAATCGGTAACCTTAAAAGAAGTTGCATCTACAGAGAAAGAAACAGGAGTGACAGTGACGGCTCTTGTTTTTAAAGAAAGTGCCTATCAATTACAGGTCATGGACAATCCTGTTCGCGATAAAACGTTAGCTCAAGTAATGCGAGAGCAACATTTTTTAGCAGGGGTGAATGGCGGCTATTTTCATCCCGATGGAAAACCATTGGGATTAATGATCAGTCAGGGAAAAACCATACATACTCAAGAAACAGCTCGGCTCTTAAGCGGATTTGTAATCATGGCAGAAGAGAAGCTGCAGCTGTTGCGCGTCGGAGAGACTATGCCGACGGGAGCAACAGAAGTGTTGCAAGCAGGTCCTTTTTTAATAGACCATGGTTCTCCTGTAGCAGGCTTAGAAACAACACGAATAGCACGACGGACCTTTGTCGCAACAGATGGTCATGGACTTTGGATGATTGGAGTCATTTCTCCAGTATCCCTTGCTAAGGCTGCTCGAGTTTTATTAGCTGCAGCTCCACGGTTTTTCCCAACACATTCCATCCAGCGGGCTCTTAATCTTGATGGAGGCTCTTCGAGCGCTCTCTGGGTTGATCTTCTTCCTGAACCTTTTTCTCAATCTGAAATGGGATATGTCAGAAATTTCTTGGGCGTGAAAGTGAAGTAACCAATCTTGACATAGTAGATCAAATAGAAGAGGATCCAAAAACAATTTATGAAAAAAATATTATCTTATCTTATCATAACCGTAGCGGCTACTTCTGCTCTGTTGGCTCGAGAACCCGTTAGCTCCAAAAAAGTTGTCGCTCCTGCAGAGGATTGTCGCTTTCATGCAAATGAATGGCAAGTTGACGTTGCTGTTGTTGGAGCAGCAGGCACGTTTCAAGGTTCTCCTAGTGAGTCGATAGGTGGAAATTTTGGAATCAATTATTTCTTCACACAATATTTGGGTGTTGGTGTTGATAATTCGGTTAGTGGTTATGGAACACCAAGCTCTATTAAAGCATCCGATCGCTTGCAGGCAGATCTCTTGTTTCGATATCCCATCTGTTCTTGGAACCTTGCTCCTTATGTCATGGTAGGTGGCGGTGCGAGCTGGGATGCAGCAACTCAAGGCAATGGCAATGTTGGTGGTGGTTTTGATTATCGCCTCACACACAACATAGCTTTGTTTGCTGATTGTCGTTGGCTTTATGGAAACAGTACTGCTGGTATTCTTAGCAGTGCCATGCCACGTGCTGGCGTTCGGTTTGTTTTTTAATCGATTTCCTCAAAATCCACTCATTTCATAATAGCGCTAGCCCGAATGCGTGTAAGAAATGAAAAGAATGACAATTCTTTTTATTAAATCAGTTCCTTACATGTATTCGGGCTAGCCAGGATATATCATTCTTCTCTACTGCGAAAGCAGATGAATGCTGTGTTTGACTTGATCAGGACAGTATGGACTCATACAGCCCTGATAAAAATCCTTCGTCTGCCTT
>CAYYAN010000060.1:0-8549 GCA_964469825.1 uncultured Chthoniobacter sp.
TCTGACTGTTGCGGGCAGACCCTTTATTTTTCATTTGCTAGACTATTTAGATGACCAGGGTATCAGAGAGGTTATTTTAGCAGTTGGTTATTTAGGGGAACAATTTCAGGAGCTTCTTGGAGCCAATTACAAGAATGTTTCAATCCAGTATTCCATAGAAACAATTCCTTTGGATACTGGAGGTGCTTTAAACAAGGCTCTTGCAATGAGTGAAGATGAAAATATTTTTGTCTTTAATGGCGATACATCTATCAAGGTGAGATTGCATGAGTTAGAAGAAAGACACTTACTAACGCAGGCATCTCTTTCGCTATGCCTAAAATTTTTAGAAGATACGAGCCGCTATGGAAGGGTTGAATTGGAACAAGATTTTGTAAAACAAATCTGTGAAAAGGGACAAAAAGAGGCCGGTTTCATTAATGCAGGAGTGTATTTGTTGCAAAGGAGTCAATGGCCAACAATGGAATTTAAAAATAAAAAAAGTTTTTCTTTAGAAAAAGAGGTTTTTCCATGGTTTCTTCAGCATAAAAAAGTTTCGTACTTTATTTCGAAGAGCAATTTTATTGATATAGGGACTATTGGTGATTTTAAACGTAGTCAGACTTTATTGGGATAATAGCAATGATGAAAATTACAAAATTCTTTTTTAAGCCTAATCTCCTATCAAACATAATGAATAGGGAAAATAATAATTATGATTTTCTCAGGCTTCTAGCTGCAGTAACTGTCATTATAGGCCATTCCTATGCCATTGTTGGAAAGGAAGGGTGGATGGACCCTATCCAAAAATTAATCCATTTTAATTTTAGTGGAGGAGTTGCGGTAATTGTTTTTTTCTTTTTTAGCGGGCTCTTTGTAACAACGAGCATTCAAAAAAACCCTAGCCTCCTAAGATTTGCTATGCATCGATGCTTCCGTATTTTTCCAGCTCTTATTGTAGCGCTTTTAATAACAGCTTATGTTATAGGATCGCTATTTACCACATTGAGTATCAAACAGTATCTTAGTAATCCTGAAACGATTTCTTATGTTTATCGGAATACATTGTTACATAGTATACAATGGCGTCTTCCGGGGGTTTTCGAAAAAAGTAGCTATGGAATTAATGGGTCAATTTGGTCGCTGCCTTTGGAATTACATCTTTATGTGCTCATTTTTTTATTAGCAGCGCTGCAACTTCTGAAAAATCGCTGGGCTGCAGTAAGTTCCTTAGTAGCGGTTATGGTTTTCAGTCTGATGAATAAAAATATATTTTGCTATTTTACTCAAGATGGAAGTGCTCAGTATGTGTTTGCATTCTTTCTGATAGGAGCGATTTGTTCTTATTTCAGGCAATGGATTGTTATCAATTTAGGAGGAGTTTTACTGTTTAGCCTTCTATTGTTGTTGGCTTGGAATACCAGTTTCAAAATTGGAATATTTTATCTTTGGCTTAACTATTTGCTCCTTTTTATCTTTCAATTAAAACAACTACAAAAGATCAATCTTGGGGGTGATTATTCTTATGGTGTTTATATTTATGGATTCCCTGTTCAACAAGTCATGAATAGTCTTCTGCCAGGACATACTCCTTTGCTAAATTTAATCCTCTCGATTCCTTGCGCTCTTCTTTTAGGAGTAGCTTCATGGCATTGGATTGAGAAACCCACGATAAGATTGGTATCTAATATTTAAAAATAAGAATTTTTCGCCGGATGAACACATGAATATGTTAACTGATTTAAGAAAGAATATTTTTTGGGAAATCTTTATATTTTCAATGTTAGGAATCGCTGATGATTATATTAGGGAATGCGATGAGTTTTTAAAACTAGTAGCAACTGTATGAACACACGGCAACAGAATCAGTAGAATTTTCAGAACGATTTTATGATGAATTTTAAAAAGAGTATTAGTCAGGTGACTTTTTTGGTCGGCCTTTTTTTCTTTTTTTCTTTAATTACCTGGCTTCGCTTTAAGCCATGGGAGCCAGCATGTCTTTGGGGGGATGATTTATTGAGTTACATGATGGCCCATAACTGTCGTTTTAATGTTCCTGATTTAGATTCTCACTATTTTTCTCCTGATGGCATCAAAGTTCTTTTTGAAAAGTTTCGATTTGTATTTAGCTTATTATCACAGCTTGAATTTTTTTTATTTGGTAAAAATATAGATGGTTATTTTGCAGTTAATATTGCAGTGCATGCTGCAAATGGGTTGCTTCTTTGTCTAATAGCATTCCATTTTTGTAGAAACTGGTTTGTTTCTATTATACTTGGAATTATTGGAATAACAGCTCGGTTTGGTTTGTTTGAAGTAATTCAAGTAACAGGGATTGTTGAAAATGTTGCCTTGTTGTTTTGCTTATTAACAATTTTTGCTGTCATAAAAGCAGAAGGTTTCAATAAAAATAGATGGGATGCAAAGTGGAAGTGGATTGCGTTAGGGTTTGCTTTTCTCTCTTTTAATACGCATGAACGTTATTTGGTTTTGCTTCCTTGGCTTGCCATATTTTTTGTACTGCATCGTAATGCAGGAAAATGGCAAGAACGGGTATGGATTGCTATCCTAATGCTATTAATGGTTATTAGTAATATTCTCATTAAAAATATTTTCTATCATGCACGATTTCTTGTAGGAACTGGGGGGATTCCAATCTCTATGAATATTCTTTCAATGATGAATTTCTTATCGGAGGCCGTTCTGTCTATTTTAGGAATCAACCATGGGCCTCTTTATTTGATTGGGGCTTCATGGGCTAATTTTTCAACTTGGATAAGAGTTGCTGCGGTTATATTTGCAAGCATCAGTTGTGCTTTAGTTGTTTTATCATTGGTGAAACCCAAACCTGCAGAAGAGCCTGGTTTTCTTCGATGGCCGATATGGCTCTTTTTATTAGGAGGGTTACTTTTAACTCCAGCAATTATTACGGTGCGAATGGAGCAACGATGGGAATTAGCCTCTTTTTTTATGCTTTTACTGCTAATTGCTTGTGGTGTTGGGCGTATGTTCTACATTCGTTTTTGGAGAGGAACTATGATCCTACTAGTTTTATTGTTAGCTCTTAGTGCTGCTATGATTGAGTTTCGTGTTTCAAAAGCATTTGCTAATATTCATCTTGTTTACGGCGAGAGATTGGCAAATTCTATTAAAAAAATAATTATCGATGCTCATGCTTCTCCTCCTGGTACGCCAGTAGTCATTATAGGAGATCTAAACATTAAAACTTTATTAATCGATGGCGGCTTTTTTGTTGTCTATGAAGGGAAATATAGAAACATAAATGTATTCGATAAAGTAACGGGAGTTACATGGAATAACTATCCAGTGAAAACAAAAGTTTATATTGTAAAGTCAATAGATGAGCTCACTGATATTACAGATCAGTTTTGCGCTATTCCCAAAACCTTATCCAATAAAAACTAAATTGCTAAAATCTCATCCTCTGCGTATCGGCATCGTTGGCGGCGGCATTGTCGGGCTTGCAACAGCATTAAAACTTCAAGAAGCATTTTCTGCTGCTGAAATTGTTGTTTTTGAAAAAGAGAAAAAACCAGGTTTGCATCAATCGACGCATAACAGTGGTGTTTTGCATGCAGGCCTGTATTACAAACCTGGTTCTTTAAAAGCTCGCTTAGCTGTAGAAGGGCTGCGAGAGATGACACAGTTTTGCGAGCAACATAAAATCGCACATGAATGTTGTGGAAAAATTGTCATTGCTGTTGATGAGCGTGAAGTGCCGCGACTGCAAAATCTTTTAGAGCGAGGCACTGCGAATGGATTAAAAAATCTTGAATGGCTTTCCAAAGATCGCATTCGAGACTTTGAACCTCACGCAGCTGGTGTTGCTGCGCTTCGTGTACCACAGGAAGGAATTGTCGATTACGCTGCTGTAATTCAAAAGATAGCGGAACTGTTTCAGCGAGCAGGAGGTCAGTTAAAAATCAACAGCAAGGTGATACGAATCGTAGATGAAAATTCCTATTGGATAGTGGAGACAAAAACAGGAGAAGAGAGATGTGATTTTCTGATCAATTGCGCAGGTCTTCAAAGCGATTTGGTAGGCGCTTTAGCGGGAGAAAAAAGAAAAGTCCGCATCATTCCTTTTCGTGGAGAATATTTTAAATTGAAGTCTTCTAGCCAGCAGCTTGTGAGAAATCTCATTTATCCTGTCCCCGATCCAACTTTTCCCTTTTTAGGTGTGCACTTCACGCGGATGATTCATGGCGGCGTGGAAGCCGGCCCCAATGCCGTGTTAGCATTAGCACGTGAGGGATATCAAAAGACGAGAGTTAATCTGCTTGAATTGCTTGATGCCATCAGCTATCGCGGACTTTGGAAATTTATGGGACAACATAAAAAAATGTGTTGGGAGGAAATGAAACGTTCCTTTAGCAAGCAGCTTTTTACAACTGCTCTCCAACGACTTGTTCCGGAGTTAGAAGAAAGTGATTTGGAGCCTGGTGGTGCTGGTGTGCGAGCGCAAGCGATGAATGATCAAGGAGAGCTGCTTCAAGATTTTTGCATCATCGAGCGACCTCATGCGCTTCATTTGCTCAATGCACCTAGCCCAGGTGCAACTGCGAGTTTTGCAATTGGAAGCGAAATTACAAAAATGGTAAAAAAAGGTATGCAGCTTGATTAATCCAAGTTCCGCAGTTTAAAGAATTCGCCGATTCAAAAGTGAAGTACAACACATGGAAGTCAAAAGCTAGAAGTGTGGTTGCTCCAAGGTGGGGTTAGAATTATAGAAAAGAAGTTAGGAATTAGAATGGTGGTAGGCAAGCAAGAATTGGATGGCAGGTTGGGAAAGCCAAGGATGAAGGTATTGAGGCAAGGTTGGAGGTGCCGAGGAGCGTAGCGACGAAGGCGCCGAGAACCTGGAGGTCAATACCTTCATCCTTGGGGCGCGTGCGATGCACAAGAGAAGGGCAAGCGAGTTTTGTAACTCGCAAATGAGCAAAGGCCTAAGTTCCTCCCAAATCGCAGTGTTTTGGGGGACGCGCAGCCACCAAAGTATTTCTAAGGACAAATCAGCGGAGCAATCGTATCTGGTTTTTTGTAGAAAGCTTCGTAAGGAGTTTTGTAATCAAGAATTTTTCTTGGCCGATGATTCAGACTCTCCTCAATGCCCGATAGTTCTTCCTCGGTGACCTCTTTGAGATTTTTAGATTTTGGAAGATACTGTCGCACCAATCCGTTGGTATGCTCGTTGAGGCCTCTCTCCCATGAATGATAAGGTGTAGCAAAGTAGCATGAGGCATTGAGAAGCTTCGCTATTTTTTCGTGGCCCGCAAATTCTTTGCCGTTATCGAAAGCAATCGTATGTGAGGGAAGTCCCAACAGTCTCTTTTTAAAAGCCTCTACAACTCCTTCCATATATTTTCCACTGAGCAGTTGGAGCACAACAAATTTGGAATGACGATCTACAACTGAAAGAATGACTCCTTGATTTTGGGCACCAATGATGGTGTCTGCTTCCCAATCTCCAATTCTCAGTTTCTTTTCAACAATTTTTGGCCGCTCAGAAATATCAACTCGATTTGGAATGCAGCCTCTGCCAGCTTTCTTGCCATTTAATCTTCTATTGTAACGTTTCCCTCGATGCCTGCAATGCTCGTAGAGATTACCTCCAGCTCGTCCATCCTCTCGGATTCATTTGTAAATGCTTTCTGCGCTAATACTCTCGCCTGCATCTTTAAGTCGGCCCGAAAGTTGTACAGGTGCCCATCTCTCTTTGATTCCTTTGATGATTTTTTCCTTCAAGGCTTCTGTCATCTTCTTAGGCTCTCGGCTTGCCGCTAAACGCCGTTCCACTGCTTTCCTATCAGCTTGATCAAAACGATATCCTTTCTTCCCACTGTTACGTATAATCTCTCGGCTGATTGTTGATGGATGATATCCTAATTGCTTTGCAATGCTGCGCTTTGAAACTCCTCTTGCAATTAATGCTTTGATCTGTGAACGTGTATCTCTGGTTACATGATGTGATAATCTCCTCGGTTGAACTCCTCAGAGTTTACCACATCATGTAGCCTTTTTATTTTTTACTCACCGTGTTGCACTTGGCGATTGAAAGGGCCATTCTAAAAAAAGTTATAGAGAAGAATTTCTGAAAATAGGATGTAGTGTCGAGTACCCTCTTATGTTAGCGAAGAAGCAAGTGAGGGAGGCTAGGAAGTGTTCACTAATTATAGAATATACAAAATAGGAAGTAAGTGATTAAAAGAGTAAATGATCAAACATGAAGCACGCAAAGTCATCAACAATGAAATATGGAATAAACTAGAAGCGGCCTTACACAAAGCCAAGCATTCGCAGGCAGGAACGCCTGGAGAAATAAAAGGTTGGAATTTTTTGGAAGCAATGCTATATCTTTTACGTGCTGGAAGTCCGTGGAGAGATTTGCCAGCAGAGCTAGGTTACTGGCATGCAGTTTATATGAGATTTCGGCGATGGGAAGCACGAGGGGTTTGGATGCGACTATGGAAGAATTTGCAAGGTGAAGGCTTTTCCCAAGCGCGCAGATTATTTATGGATTCGACGACAGTACGAGCTCACCAACATGCTGCTGGCACTCAAAAAAACGGTTCAGATCAGGCTTTGGGGCGCTCTCGTGGGGGAATGAGCACTAAAGTTCATGCTGCAACCATTGACGAGAACTGCTCAGTAGCGCTACATTTAACATCAGGGCAAGCTCATGATGGTCGTCAATTTGAGAGCCTCTATGAAAGCCTTGACTCTGACAATATCCTAGAATCTGCTCCTCTAGATAAAGGCTACGATGCTGATCGTATTCGAGAACGACTTTCTTATGATGGTATCGAGCCTGTCATTTCGCCAATTAGCACTCGCAGCAAGAAACTTCCTTATGATAAAACTCTCTATCGTGATCGCAATTGTATCGAACGCTTTTTTAATAAAATCAAACAGTTTCACCGCATTGCTACACGCTATGATAAGCTAGCCAAGACCTTCTTTGCTTCTGTTTACCTTGTTGCTGCTTTCTTGATTATTAAGAATTCGTGAACACTTCCTAGGGTATGTTTTTAAGAAAAAAGAGCAAGATTGTCCATCGAGAGAAATATGAATATTGGAATTTTTGTGAGTCAGTGCGTACAGGCATTGGGGCTAACGCCTCACTATCAAGGATAGAAGCTGGCAGGTAGACTTCCTCCTCCGACGAACTGTGGATGTCCATTCTCGGAGAAGCCAGTCAGCCAGCTTTTACGCTCCATACCCCTTTTTAAAGAGAAGCAAGATCCCCTTGATTTTCTCTTCATTCCACATGACAAATCACTACCTAAACTTAACCAAAAATAACGCACCAAAGTATCATCATTTCTTCAGTTGATTAACACTATTTTTTGACACCGCTACGGTATCATTTATTTATGAGGCAACGCGGTGTGCTGAAGGATTGCTGATTATAAAAAAGAGATAGGCAAAATAAAGTGGCTTTTTCGTTGTTTCAATGAATTATTTTTTATCTTTTGAAAATAAAATTAATGAGAGTCTTCTCAAAAGTATATTGAAGAGAGTGTGTGATACAGAACAAAAATTTCTGAAAGTCATTGCCTTGGAGTGTCCATGAATACGCTCTCGAGCTGTTACAGGAATTTCTTTGTAGCTGATATTAAGCGAAAGTAATCTTGTCACTAAATCGGCTAAAAATCCAAAACCGTGAAGATCTGAGTGCCAACGCAGCACATACCAACGATGAGTTACTAAAATTCCATTATAATATTTAATATTTTGACCGCTAATCAAATTAACGAGTTTCGTGTAAGAGCGAGACAACATCCGACGCATAAAGCTTCGTCCCGGACATTCAGTGTGGTATGGAATAATAATTTCTGCTTCTCCAATATGAGAAAATATTTCTTCGAGGGTAGCGCGCGGTTCTGCGTTATCTCCACAAACAAGACGATACCATTTTCCTTTTGTTAAGAATGCTCCGTCAGCATAATTGCAAGCTAATCCACGATTAATTTGATTAATACGTAAAGAGAGGGGAATTTCTGGATGATTTTGTTGAAAAGCTTGAATTTTAGAAACAGAATTATCCGAAGAAGCATCATCAATAACTAATATTTCATATGTTAATTTTGCACCACGACAAGCATCAATTACATCTTGAATAGTTGATATAATGTTTTCTTCTTCATTGTAACATGCAATAAAAATACTAAGGTCAATAGTAGGATCGGAATAAAAATCAGTTTCTTGAAGAGAAGAATAAGTACTCATATCGATTTAAAAATTTATTTTTACACCTAAAAGCAGTTTAGCAGATTGAAGGATTTTTGCAGCAATCAGATAGCGCTTTTGCCCTAAGAAATATTTATCATTTTTTAAAATAATATCTTTGCTGACAAGAAGTCGCTCAATTCTGCGCAGCGAAACTTCATTTTGTTGATAGGATGCTAGTGTTGAAAGAAGAATACATTTTTTTTCTTTCAATTCTGAAAAAATGCGTAAACGTACCGATGCTTCACTAATATTAACAACATGATAATAGCAATAAGCTAATATAAAATAAAAAAAGAGAGCTGCAGCACCATTTAGAA
>CAYYAN010000061.1:0-8458 GCA_964469825.1 uncultured Chthoniobacter sp.
AGCAATAAGGGATGTGATGGTGCCATGTTGCTTGCAAAAGGCACCATTTGGTTCAATTAATTTAACAACACTCCCAGGAAAAGGAGGCGTAAAATGAGGATCCTTCTCATGCAAGAGCTCTGGAATTTTTTCAAATAATTTTCTATCGGTCTTGCTCTTGCAGGGCAAAATCAAAAATGTTGCGTCGGCGGCCTGGTTGTGTGTATGCGGGATCATCGAATGTTCCTAGTTCACGAGCTAATTTTGAAAAAATTTCTAAAATAAAGTCGAGGTCTTTTTCTGTATGTGTCGACATGAAACTGGTTCGTACAATGGCCTCTCCGTAGCGCACAGCAGGATAAATCGCTGGAGTTGCAAAAATTCCTTCTTCAAAAAGTCTCTGTGAAAAAGTAAAGGCTTTAGCTTCACTTCCAATTAAGATGGGAACAATTGGTGTTTGGGTAGAACCAATATTAAACCCAATTGCTTTAAAACCTGCATGCATCTTGTGCGTGTTTTTCCAGAGGTGATCGATGCGCTCAGGCTCGCTACGCATGATTTCAAGAGCTTTCAAAACTCCTCCCACCACAGCTGGGGCAAGAGCGGCTGTAAAAATCAAACAACGCGCTTTATGTTTTAAAAATTCAATCATCTCGCGAGAACCTGCAATGAACCCTCCCATTGAGCCCAATGATTTTGAAAACGTTCCCATGACAATCTCAACGTTATCATTGACACCAAAATGGTGAACAGTACCCCTGCCTTGAGGTCCCAAAACTCCAAGCGAGTGAGCCTCATCGACGTACATAACACCACCATATTCTTTTGTCACTTCGACCATTGAAGGAAGATCAGCAATATCTCCTGACATGCTAAAAACTCCATCCATGACCACCATTTTTCCTGAATCTGCAGGAAGGCGTTTAAGACGATTTCGAAGAGCAGCTGCCGAGTTGTGGCGGTATGGAATCAAACGTGCCTCAGAAGTTTGGCATCCTTCAATAATACTTGCATGGTTTTCACGATCACAAAGAATGGCATCTTCTGCTTCCGTTAGTGCCGTCAAAGCTCCCTGATTGGCAAAAAATCCTGTTGAAAAAAGCAGGACGGACTCGCGTTGTAAAAAATCGGCGAGAGCTGCTTCAAGCTCTTCATGGAGGCTAATCGTTCCATTAAGTAAACGAGAGCCTGTACAGCCAGCACCAAAGCGACGTGTGGCCTCGCAGGCAGCTTCGATAACGCGAGGATCTTGAGCAAGTCCTAAGTAATTATTAGAACCGATCATGATTTTACGCTTTCCTTCGCAAATCACATGATTTCCTTCGCTGTCATCAATACGTCGAAAGTAGGGATAGAATCCTTGAGCACGTGCATCTGCTGAGTCATGATACTCGCGGCATTTTTTGAAAAGATCTTTAGCCATTGCTGAAAATTGAATGGCCTATTCTAGACTAGAGAAAAACTTTTTCCCAGCATTTTTTGAAGCGTTCCTGCTGTATCAAAAAATTCCCTTGCTGTTTGACGAGATTGCTTGGCAAGACGTGGCCATTCTAGGAGTACACGACGTGAGGCTTCAATGGCTTCTTCAACAGTGCGAACAAAAAGTATTCCACTTTCTGGAGGAAGAAAATTTTCCGCCCCGGTTGGCTCTGTAATGACTGGACGGCCGAGGGCTAGATAAGCTGCAGCACGGTCACTTAACCAACCACTGTGCATTTGAGCTTCTAATTTGACAGCCGTAAATTCAGCAAAAGAACTTGCGAGATAATGATAATACCGTTCCGGTGTTGGCATGAGCCGATGAGGCGAAACAACGTGCCAGCCTAATTTTCGGAGGCGTTGGCGTTCTGGATCATCAGGGTTAAGATTCATAGCGAGTTCAAAAATGGCTTCAGGCATCTGTTTTGGAAGATCCATGTAGGGTTCAAAAGCTGCCCTTTTTGAAAAATCAATGTTCTGCCCATCCAGCTCAATTAAACCATCCCAATACCATTGACCAATGGTCGTGAAGCGAGGACGTGTTTTGAAAATAGGCTTTGGTTGTGCTTTTAAAAACTCAGTATCAACTAAAGGAAAAAAAGATTTCCAAATGACTGGTGACTTAGGCAGTCGTTGATCAATCTGATCCATGCAAAGTCCCACGGACCAAAATTCATCGTGAAACGATTGTCCCATTTCTAAATAATTCATCCAATAGACAACTTCCGAGGGATCGAGACTAACGAGAAGTTTTTTCCCAAAAAGGGTGAGGAGGGGAGGCTTGATCGAATAGCTTAAGTTAAGGAGTGTTCCATTAGGCGCTAGTTCACGAAGATCAGTGAGGCTCATGCCATACGATTTCATTTGCGCTAGATTGTGTTCTTCCGGTTTTTTTTGCTGTAGCACTTTCGGTTCGAGGAGCAAGCAATACTCAATGCCATATTGACGCATGCGACGTTCAAAAATTCTAATGCGACTGGCATTGAGGGCAGCGTCGTCACTTTCAGGAAGGACTTCTAACCAGATTCCACGTTGTCGGAGGCGCTTGAGACCTAATAAATATTGAAGTGGCACTGAAAAGTTACCACCTCCCATTGGATACTTGGCGGCAAAGCCACAGCCAATGAAGACAGGCTGGTGGTTAGAGGCAGAAATCATGGTTCCAAGAATTGTTTGTAAAACTAATGATGCGGATATTGAGTGTCAATCATTGCTAAACTCCAGCTCTCTCAAGAAGTGACTTGAGAACTTTCTCTGCTTCAAAAAATTCACGAGCAATTTCCAAGGCTGCACGGGAATGCTTTTTATAATCAGCACGAATGGAATGAACGGCTTCGACGATTTCGTCCATCGTAGAAAATCCAATGAGTCCTTCTTTTTTTCCTGCATAAAATTTACTAAAGCCAGTTTCTTGCGTGATGACAGGACGGCCTGCCGCTAAATAACAGGCGCTCCGATCGCTAAACCAACCTGTGTGAAGGCGTACATATTGATCTTTGGCACAGGTGAATTCTCCTTTGGAATGAATAATGTAATGGTGATAGTCATTCCAGTATGTGCTTAAATCGTGAGGCAAGATGAGGCGCCAATGATTTTTTTCAAAAAGTTTTTGTTCCTCTGGCTCTTTGATATCCGTTGCCAGTTCAAATATCTCACCCGATTTTTTAGGAGCCTCCACAAATTTTAAAAATTCGAGTGACTTGCTCCAAAGATAATTAGAATTGCGCCAGATAATATCTTTTTTGCCACTGGTGGACCAGTTGCAGATAGAGGTGAATAGATCTTCTGGAGTTGGTGGCAATGCTTCTGCATGATGACACCAAAGATCTGTCACTATAGGCTGTCGTGTTGGAAGCCAGGTGAGACCATGAGTGGGAACCGGAAAATCAGGTTGCCCAATGTTTTCTCCGAAGGTGAAAAGATGCTTGTGAGATTTTAAAAATGAAATAGTTGTTTGATTTTGCTGGTCCACTTTAATCTGCTCCACTCCAGGATCACTCTCAACGTAAATTAAGTTGCCAATGAGAGCTAAGTCTTCATTGAGATTGTGTGAGCCGCAAATGTTCAAGGCAGCATCAGAATCACGATAAAGTTGCAAGAGCTCTTCATGCTTCATACCAGCCATTTCAAAAGTATCACGATAGCGTGCACAGTAGGCCCAGCGTCCCTCAAAGCCATGCTCTTTTGCCAATGTTGTTAATGTTTGAACGGCATAACCGTAATCATCGGAGATATCAAAGTTAGAGGGGTTATAGGGAAAACGAGAGGTGTCTTCGACATAGTAGACTTCATGTCCAAGACGCTGTAATCCGACAATGTAGTGAATGTGTTGCCAGATCACACCAGCGATGGGACAGCCTCCCATAAAACCGAGAACGATGATTTTTTTTTTCATGAAGGCCTATTTTAAAAAAGAAAATTATTGCTGAAGAAGAAATCTTATCATTTTAGGATAAAAATCAAAAACATTCTCATTCCATCGCCTGATGTAGTCGAGCATAAACGCCATCGTCTGCTAAAAGTTCTTTGCCACTTCCTTGCTGAACAATCGTTCCTTGTTGCAACACAACAATGTGATTAAGGCGATGAACGGTGGCAATACGATGAGTGACAATGAGCGTTGTACGACCTTTCATTAGTTCAAAAATTGTCTCCATGATTTCTTTTTCTGTTGCAGGATCGAGTGCTGAAGTTGGTTCATCGAGAAGAAGGATGGGGGCATTTTTTAGAAAAGCACGTGCAATGCCAATCCGTTGCCGCTGTCCTACGCTAAGATGCCCACCACGTTCGCCAACAGGCGTGTCAAAGCCCTGAGGCATCGCCATGATAAAGTCGTAGGCCTGAGCGCGGCGTGCAGCCTCGATAATTTCTTCATCAGTCGCTCCTTCGCGACCGTAAGCAATATTTTCTTTAATGGTCGAAGAAAAAAGGACTGTCTCTTGAAAGACCATGCCAATCTGAGCCCGCAGTGATGACTTTGTCACATCGCGAAGATCATGGCCATCAATACGGACCAGACCTTCGCAAGGATCATAAAATCGAGGAATGAGGCTTAAAAGCGTACTTTTTCCCGTTCCTGTGCTGCCGACAAATGCTACCGTCTCACCCGGAGGAATGATTAAGTTGATGTTTTTTAAAATTTGCTTAGCAGGCGTATAGGAAAAAGAGACATTGCTAAAAGTGATTTCGCCAGCGACCTTTTCAAGCGTTGCTGCATGAGGAAGCTCTTCTGTTTCTTCGCGTTCATCGAGAACTTCAAAGCAGCGTTGAGCCCCAACAGCAGCTCCCTCTAGAGCCCAAGCTGTGTAGGTAAGCTGCTCGATTGGTGTGTAGAGCATGACAAGATAAGAAGCGAAGACCAAGAGATCACCAAGTGTTAGTTTTCCATGAAGCACTTGAAATGCTCCCATCGCATACATAAGCGAAGTTCCTAGCGCCATCAATGTTCCGACGACCAAGGCGCTTTGCGTTGAAGTAATGTTCATTTTGAAGTTAGCCTCTAAACTCTGAGTGGCAGCTTTTAGAAACTGACCAATTTCAAAAGATTCACGGCCAAAAGCCCTAATCATGCGGACAGAGCTGAGTCCTTCTTGTGTTGTAGCTAGCAAGTCACTCTCTCGTTCTTGGATGGAAGTGGAGGCCCTGCGAATTTTTTCTGAATAAAAACGAATGCCAAACATCACGATGGGGAGAACGACAAAGGAAACCAATGTTAGCTTCCAATCCATGCGCACCATCAAAGCAAAGGCTGCAACGAGTGTAATGGCTTCAGTAAAAATAGTAGAAAAGCCTTTATTGTACATCGTTTGAATCGATTGAGAATCGTAGGCCACGCGATAAGAAGAATCGCTGCTGCGACGTAGATCATGATATTTGAGCGGCAATGATTGGAGGCAGGCATACAGATCAGCACGTAATTTAAGCGTTCCTTTAAGTCCAATACGAATAAGAAGGATATTACTGAGTAGGGTGACGCAGCTGGCTAAGAGTGTGATGACGACGAGCGCTCCAGAAAGAATAAGAACCTGTCCGGTAGGTGAGGTCCAGCCTAGCCAACGAATCACAAATAAATGAGCTCTATTACCAGGAATAAATATTGAGGGCAAGATTCCATCAACAATAAATTTAAATGGCCATGGTTTGAGGAGATTCAGAGCCACTCCTAAGGTCATGAGAAAAAGAGCAAACAATGTCTGCCAGAGAAATTGTTTAAAATAACGAAAGACGCGAAAATAGAGAGACATGAAGAATAGGCTGGAGACTGAAGGCTGTAGGCTGTAGGGTTAACCCAGATATTTCATCCCTCTCAACTGCGAAAGCTGGGAAAGCCGATGGATGCTGCATTAGACTGGAATTTTTATCAGGATAGTATGTACTTATACCGCCCTGATAAAAATCCTTCATCTGCCTTACCCCATCAGCCTTCGCAGCTTCTTCGTCACGAGAGTGATGAAAATATCCGGGTTAAGAATATTCCAAAGGCCATCCAAATGTAAGTTGTTTTTTTATTTTATGAATTCTCATGATTCCAAGGATTTTCAAGAGCTTCCAGCCTTGATTTTAGAACAAGAAGAAGCGAAATCACTCTTTCATCATCTTTGCAACCGCCTTCTTACAGGAGTTGCCGTAGCAGTTCCATTAATTGCAACAGTCCTCGTTTTGGAAATTTCTTATAATTTTGTCAATGGGGTGACTGCACCACTATATCATGCTCTCAAAATCAATGTTCCAGGATTAGGCTTTGTTACAACGCTTTTAATACTTCTTGTTTTGGGGTTCATGACAACTCATGTAGTTGGAAATAAAGTGCTGGGCGCTGTTGAATCTTTATTTCATCGAATTCCCGTAGTAGCCCAAATTTACGGGATTGTTAAACAAGCTTTAGAGTCTTTTAAAACCATTAAATCAGCAGGCAATTTCAAGCGAGTTGCTTATGTAGAATGTCCATCAACAGGATGTATGCTAGTCGGATATGTAACGGGTCAAATCAATGAGCCAACATTAGGCGGGCAGATGACAATGGTTTTTGTGCCACACTCTCCCAATCCATTAACAGGATTTTTAATTATTGTTCAAAATGAAAAAGTAGTTGAAAGTTCTCTCACATTAGAACAAGTGACTAAGTTAGTCATGTCTGCTGGACTTGTTGCGCCACCTTGCTAGCCCGGATATTTTAGTCATTTCAACTCTATATCCTCTGCTGGATTCCATTTTAAAGCATGGTAGAGATTTAAACGTCCTCCAGAAAGAGTTTTTTCTTTTAGTTCAGGAAGCTTATCAGTTGTGAATAAAAGATGCGTGATCAATTGTTGATAAGAAAGATTAGGAAATTGTTCCATCATCAGGGCTAAGGCTCCTGTTACATGAGGAGCCGCCATAGAAGTTCCTGAGTCGACACGATAAGAATGATCATCTGTACACCAAGTGGAGTAAATTTGTTCACCTGGGGCTGCTAAAAGAACCGTTTTTGCTCCATAGTTTGAAGAACTGGAGAGTTGGCTAAAAAGAGACGTTGAAGCAACTGTGACAATATTATCTAAGTTGTAGGCAGCTGGGTAAGAAGGAAAGTTGTCGAACGTGTTGTTCTCGTCATCATTATCTGCATGATTGTTTCCTGCTGCCGTCACAATGATGATATGACGTTTACGAGCTTCTTCAAATGCTGCCTTTTCTGTTGAAGAGGGAATGATCGTTCCAAAGCTGCAATTTAAAATGCGGGCTCCATGATTGCAGGCATAATCAATGGCAGCTACTTCATCGCTGATTGCTCCCGTTCCAGAATTATTTAAAAATTTACAGGCCATCAATTGTACCTTCCATGCAACTCCCGTAATGCCCACACCATTATTGCCAACAGCTCCAATGATCCCTGCGCAATGAGTGCCATGACCTTCCTCATCCATGGGATCACTATTTTGAGCTAGAGCATTTGTACCATAGAGATCTCCAGAAACGGGATTCGGATTATGCCACATATTATCAGCTAAATCTTCATGGGTATAGCGAATGCCTGAATCAATAACAGCAACAATAATAGAAGGCGCCTGATTTCTAATCATCCATCCTCTTTCGGCATCAATACCGCTTGCAAAGGGAACTCCATCATGAGCACCTGTTTCAAAAAGACTCCATGATTTCCACAAATTATATTGTAATTTATAGAGAGGATCGTTTGGTAAATGGCTGTTTTCCTTAACATCAGCGGTAGAACAAATATAATCAGGTTCGCTATTAATGACAGCAAGATGCTTCAACGAAATTAGTTGAAGCATTTTGGGAACAGCATCCAGAGAAATATCTTTTAAATTCAAACGGTAGAGCGGGGCTTTAACTGGAACTTTTTGTAAAGAGATACCAGGAAGATCAAGCTGTTCCAGAAAATGCATAGGTTCTTCTCCTGGAGCTAATGTTACAAGAATGTGATTTGCAACCATAGCTAGCTCTTTTCCAATCGGAAGTTTTGTAGTTGCATCTATTTTTTCTTCCGTACGGATATAAGGATACTTAAAATCAGTTTTCAGAATTTTCTTCCGTACTTTTTGATTAGTTCTTGCTTCCGCTCCTTCAGAGTAAGCAAGAACTCTAGCCATTGGAAAATATGTTGATGCTTTTTCTTGATAGGAGTGAGCTTTAAGGTTAGGAAATTGTACTAGCCTCAATATGTTAACTAGCATAATAACAATACGAACTGAAAATAGTGAAATTCGAGAAGGAGAAGTCATGATGCTAGAAAATAAATTTCTTCTTCGAAATGTTGGTATGAATTGTTATAATTAAGAGCTTAAAATGTCCCCGTAGTTCAACGGATAGAATAGAGGTTTCCTAAACCTTTGATGTGGGTTCGATTCCCGCCGGGGACGAACTGTCTCAAAGTAGTTTGAGCGAAGAAATTTTAGCGAATGGTATAAATAGCGATGAAATAGCCGGGCTAACAACCAGTTGGAATTCCTAAAAATCTTCGTCATGGGTATATCAGTTTTTTAGTGTCATCCCCTGCACT